>CAYIWI010000076.1:0-4043 GCA_964367065.1 uncultured Gammaproteobacteria bacterium | reverse complement strand
GAGTGGGCCGGGCAGAACATGCCGGTCACAAATGTCATCACGGAAGAATTTAAGACTGCCAAGCCGCTTGCGGGAATTACCATCGGCGCGTGTCTCCATGTGACGAGCGAAACAGCCAACCTCGTGGTGGCATACCTGGCCGGCGGGGCCAAGGTGGTGCTGTGTGCCAGCAACCCCTTATCTACCCAGGACATGGTAGCGGCTTCTTTGGTTGTCGATTACGGTGTGCCGGTGTTTGCGATACACGGCGAGGACCGGAAAACGTATTATAAACATCTTAACCAAGTTTTGGATTTCCACCCGAACGTGACCACGGATGACGGTGCGGACTTGGTGACTCTCCTGCATACGGAGCGCAAGAAACAAATTCCTGAAATTATCGGCAGCGCCGAGGAGACAACCACCGGCGTCATACGCCTCAAGGCCATGGCCCACGACGGTGCACTCAAGCTTCCGGTGTTGGCCGTCAACGACAGCGATACCAAGCACATGTTTGACAACCGCTACGGCACGGGCCAGTCCACGGTCGACGGCATCATCCGTGCCACCAACATTTTACTGGCAGGCAAGCGGGTGGTTGTGTCGGGATACGGCTGGTGCGGCCGGGGCATTGCGACCCGCATGCGCGGGATGGGAGCGCATGTCACGGTGGTAGAAGTAGATCCGGTGAAGGCGCTTGAGGCGGTGATGGACGGCTTTTCGGTGGACCAGATCGGACGAGCCAGCCGGTACGGAGACGTCTTTGTGACGGCAACCGGCGATAAGCATGTGATTACCACCAATCACATGAAGCGCATGAAGGACGGTGCGGTGCTTGCCAACTCCGGGCACTTTAACGTAGAGTTTGATTACGATGGTCTGGCAAAGCTTGCAAAAAGCAAGCGCACGCTGCGCAACAATCTTGAGGAATTCACCTTGACATCAGGCAAGCGGCTGTATGCCTTGGGTGAAGGCCGGCTGGTGAACCTGGTGGCAGCAGAAGGCCACCCGGCAGAGGTTATGGATATGAGTTTTGCCAACCAGGCCCTCGCCGCTGCATGGTTTGTGAAGCGGAAAGGAACGCTTCGGCCAAAAGTGTACGTGTTGCCTAAAGAAATTGACCAGCGTGTGGCACGGCTCAAGCTCCGTGCCATGGGGATGCGTTTCGATCGCCTGACCCCGGTTCAGCGTAAATATTTGCACAGCTGGCAGGAAGGGACCTAAATTGACGACGGAGCTGTCTTTGATCTATACTCCCCCTAGGTACCCCGAGGAACATGTACTTCAACTCTATTCTTGACCTTATCGGCAACACGCCGCTTGTCAAAATTCACAAGCTTAACCCCAATCCAAAGGTGACTCTTCTTGCTAAACTTGAATGTATGAACCCGGGTGGATCGGTGAAGGATCGGATTGGTCCGGCCATGATTGACCGCGCGGAGCGCCAGGGAAAACTCAAAAAGGGCGGGACGATTGTAGAGCCCACCAGCGGCAACACCGGCGTGGGGCTTGCCATGGTTGCGGCGCTTCGCGGGTACAAAACGATTTTTGTGATGCCGGATAAAATGAGCGATGAAAAGCGTAACTTGCTGCGCGCGTACGGCGCCAAGGTCGTCATTACGCCTACCGCCGTTCTTGCCGAAGATGAGCGGAGCTACTATAAAGTATCCGACCGATTAGCCCGGGAAATCCCCGGTGCATATAAACCGGATCAGTATCACAATCCCGCAAATCCGGAGGCGCATTACCGAACGACCGGCCCCGAGATTTGGCAACAAACCGAGGGGAACATTACGCATTTCGTCTGCGGGATGGGAACCGGCGGCACGATTACTGGAGTGGGGAAATATTTAAAAGGGGAAAATCCGGCAGTCAAGGTGATCGGAGTTGACCCCGACGGATCGGTATTCACATCCTACAAAAAGACCGGAAAATTTCCCAAGGTGATGAAAATCTACAAAGTCGAAGGCGTGGGAGAGGACTTTATCCCTTCAACGATTGACTTTCGGTATATTGACGATGTTATTCAGGTCAAAGACAAAGAGTGCTTCACGACGGCGCGCCGTCTTGCACGGGAAGAAGGCATTCTGGTTGGTGGTTCAAGCGGCATGGCACTGTACGCAGCACAGCAGGTAGTGCGGAAACTCAAACACGGTTTGGTTGTCGTGCTATTGCCCGACAGTGGAAAATCGTATCTCTCCAAAATGTACAACGATGATTGGATGCGGGATAATGGGTTTTTGGAAAACGAAGGGACCACGCCGGTATCGGCAATTTTGAAGCGCAAAACCATACCCCCCATTGTCGGCGTCAGTCCAAAAGATACGGTCAAACGAGCAGTAGAGTTAATGAAGCGATACGGTGTGTCCCAATTATTAGTCCTTGAGGGGGGTAAGCTGGTTGGAGCAGTGACGGAACGGATGCTTTTGTCCGGTTTATATGACAACAGTATTGGAGAAAGTAATCATGTAGCTGCCGTCATGAATCCGGATGTCACGACGGTTGGGCAGGACGAATCGGTGGAACGCGTTGCACGACTTCTTGCAAAAGATGCTTTTATCGTAGTTGAAGATCACGCAGGTATTCCTGTGGGTGTCGTTACGGGTATGGACTTGATTGACTATTTTGTATAGACACCTCTACAATACGGACATGAATCAAACAACGTTTATCCAATTTATAGCCGATTACGGGGTGGGGGATCCGTCATTTGGAGAAGTCATACAGAAGCTCACCCTCCTTGACCGAACGATCCGAGTCATCCGCACGAGCGTCCCGGCATTTTCTACCATCGCGACCGGCTTTTGGACCGCCCAGTTTGCCTTCGTAAACCCCGTGCCCGGCATGATGATTTACACCAATACCGCTCCGCGTAAAGACAACCGCAGCGGCAGACTGGAAAACGAGGGGGAGCGGCTCAAATATGCGGTGTTGGATAACGGCGTGCGCGTGGTGGGGGTAAACGCAGGATTTTGTTTCTCTTTTGTCAAGCACAATATTCGGGAATTTAATAGTGTGAATGTGGAAAATAAAGGTTCGCAGTTTCGCTCGCGCGACTTTTTTCCGGAAGCAGTCGTCGGTTTAATGCACGGGGAGAGAAAGTATATCGGTGAAAAACGCGATGTTTCGATTATTCCCGATATCCCGAAACACCGCATTGCCTGGATTGACGGGTATGGGAACATAAAGACAACCATACGACAATCGGAGATGGAATATACGCCGGGGCAGCCGTTGCGCGTGACTATAGCAGGCATGAAGCGCATTGCGTATTTTACCGACGGGACCTTTAGCGTACGGGAAGGGGAACTGGCGTTTGCGCCCGGATCATCGGGGGCAAAGGATCGGTTTATGGAGCTGTTTTTACGCGGATTATCTGCCTGGAAAGAGTTCGGTAAGCCGGAGATCGAGAGCGAATTTACGGTAGAGAAAGTTGAATAAGAACTCAGAACTCAAATCTCAATGACCAACTTGGTAAAAGAATTATATAAATTTTATTTACCTTGTTGAGTTCTGGTCATTGAGTTCTGAGATTTATATGATAAAGTCAACCGTTTCTTCACGTCTTTTGCAGGTTCCCGCTTCTCCCATACGGAAACTCGTTCCGCTTGCGCAAGCTGCCAAGAAGAAGGGCGTGAAGGTTTATCATCTTAACATCGGTGATCCGGATATTAAAACGCCGGCGGTAATGCTTAACGCATTGAAAAACTGGAACATCAACCCCATCGGGTACAGCCAGTCGCAGGGCGAACCGGTATTCCTTGAATCGCTAAAGACGTATTACCACAAAATTAGGTACCCCTTCATTGATATTCCAAATATTCAGGTGACCAGCGGCGGATCGGAAGGGATCTCGATGGCACTCTTTGCCACGTGCGCGCCTGGCGATGAGGTGATTGTTTTTGAACCGTTTTACGCAAACTACAATACGTATGCCGTGGTTAACGGCGTTAAACTGGTGCCGATCAGAACCTCAATTTCGGACGGCTTTCATTTGCCGCCGCGATCTGTTATCGAAAAAAAGATTACGAAAAAAACGCGCGCAATTCTTTTTTGCAACCCCA
>CAYIWI010000075.1:0-4135 GCA_964367065.1 uncultured Gammaproteobacteria bacterium | reverse complement strand
TTTGAACACAAAATATTTGCGTGCCAGAAGCTTAAGATTGTCCTGCTGAAGCTTCAAAACAGACTGTGCTTGTTGAACTCTGCGCGCATGTCGTTCTAATCGATAATAGTTCCAGAAATCTTCCTGGGTCTTCGTCTTGAGCAATCTATTCTGGAGCTGGTCAGCAGTCAATGTGGCAACTTCGTCGGTTTCATCGTACACATGGGTTTTATCTGCAAAAAACGAAAGAAGCGAAGGTGAAAGCTTAGTAAACCCTCGTTTAGCCACGAGCGGTTGCTCGTCATCATAAACAACCAGTTCAAGCTTACTAAGTCTGTCAATATTCTCTCCGTGATCTCCTCCTCTGCCGCTGGCTAATCCGGCCAGCTTATATACTTCGATCATCGCCTGGTAGTTGTAGCCCCCAATGTTCGCTAGGCGAATCATTCCTTCTCGATCTGCCCGCAATTCTTCGCTCGTTATACCCCCCTCTCGCTTTAACCAATCATCTAGCCAATTCCCTGTTAGCCCCAACTTCTTCTCTGTGTGTTGATGTTCTATTTCGTGAGCCAAAAATGCTGCCACATGATCTTCCGTGAGCTCTTTGCCCTGTTCATGTAGCTTGTCTTGAAAAAACTTCATCAAGCCTCGGGTGACCAGTACATATTTCTCTTCAGCTCCCGGCCCAGAATGATAGGCATTTTCTATCTCTGAATCGAAAGCCAATACTTGATATTCCGCTGGAATCCCCAGCCTCTTGGCTGCTTTAGATAGAAGCCGTGAGAACTCATGATCTTCAGGGAGTACCTCCCCCATTTGCCAAAGCGTTTGCTTTGTCTCTTCTTTCAAGGAAAATCCGTCAAGCCTTTGGAGCGCCAATTGCTTATGAATTTGCTTTGTATCTAAGCCAAGCGCGTTACCGACTATTTCTTCGCTCTGTAGGACTGTGGTGGCAATCTTTTGCTGAAAAGATGCGAGAGGATTTTTTTTCGGTGTGGTTATTTGAACTTCGGGCACTGTGTTGCCGACACTCTCCCCTTCCGGCGCGGTTGCGCCGCCGGAGCGGCCGGAAGTGTCGAAAACCGAGCCGGGAACCCCGGGAATAAGGGCAGTCCACAACCATGGCATGAATTGGCCGCTCTCGGCTTTGGAGCCGAAGAAGTTGGGGAATAACTGCCTCACACCATCTCGCAATATATCAAACCATGTCGGTTCTCCCTTATCTATCCTCGTTAACACGCGTATCAATTCGTCATACGCTCCCTGTGCATCAACCACTCTGCCGGAAACCTCATCGATTTTTTCATAGTGCTTTTGGATGAGCGCAATCTCCCCGCTCGTTGCCCCCACTGCTTGGAGACGTAAAACGCCGCGCTTGTCAAAGGGGTTGAAGTAATCGACCAGGAATTGCCGGTCGGCCTTTTCGTCACGCGGCGGACCAGAATACTCACCACGCACAAAACGCCGCAGAATTTGGGCTTTGGTGTCTGCCGTTATTTTCTCCGAAAGTCTAGCCAGCGCTTTCTCCACCTCGGCAACATTGTTTGTTGCTAAATCGTCCTGTCCTGCCGGCGCAAACACCACACTGTCCTGGGCAACCACCGCCAGCTCTAAAAACGACGTGGATCCGGGAGAAAAATACGCGGTTAAGTTTTGATTAAGCGCATTCAGGTCAACGGGAACGTTTGGATCCATGGCCAGATAGAGTTCGTTTGCCCGACGAAAAACACGGAGATTGGTGACCCCAAGACGTTGAAAGGCAAACCGGATAAACCGCTCAAACTGATCTACGATAAGGCTGTCACCTACCTGTTCACTGATCGCATTGGCGAATTTTAGAATGCCGGGGTAGTCCATTCGGATAATCCAGGCACCCTCCGGAAATTCCTGCCGCATAGACATGACCCAGTCGCGCAGGTCTTCAAAAACGGAAACCGACGCCTTCGGAGATGTCTGGGCAAACTCCACTTGAAGTTTCTGGGCACTACCGCGCAGCACGTCATCAAACAAAAGTACCGCCACCAGCTGACGCATGAAGTTCCCAATCTTGTCAACCTCAAGTCTCGATAATCCTGGGATAGATAAATCCAGAGGAATACGATAGTTGATATACTCAAGAAGCGGATGGTGGGATTTGGCCGCTTCCAGCGTTTGTCTGTTCGCATGCGCCTGTTTCTCATCGGTCATCCCTGCCACGAGGGTTTTGAGATAGTCCGCCCCATCGTTCATGCGATCTTCAATCGGAATCCTCTTTTCGCCAAACGTAATCTCCAAAGGCTTAAGAACCGGGACTCCTCCCACGTTGTAAAGCATCCGGGTTTGGGCAAGAGCTTCCTGCAGAGCCTTCTGGACCCCTGCGGTGTCGACTCCCGGTTTTGCCATGATCAGAAACGTGTCGCCGCCGGCACGAACGAGTTCATATTGTCCGGCAGGCAGGACGGCCGCGACCGTGTCTGCCAAAACGCGCAGCAGATAATCGCCAAACGCGGTCTGCCCCTGGCCCATTACGGCATTGGCACCATTGAGGTTTTTGACATCGAGCCGGGCCGCAACCGTATACTTTTGCCCGAAAAACAGCGGCAGGGAAAGCGAATTCCACACCCTTCGGACCCCTGAGCCAACTGCGTTCCATCGAGCAAGCATTGCATCGTCAATCAGCTTTTGCGCTTGCCGGGAAAACATCGCACGGGTAAGCGGAGCAAGCGTCTTTTGATAGAGCCGCTCAAAGAGCCGCAAATACAAAAATTCCGTCAGATCAGGAACTTTCTCAAACGCAGCGGTTATTTGCGCGTGAAACGGTGCGACACCGGGCACACCCGTCACCAGTGCCCCGGAAACCACCGTACTTGCCGCCTGTTGCAGATCGTTTTTGGAAAACGCCGGTTGAACGCGAAGCGGCTGGAGCGCACTTGGCGGGGTTTTTGGCTGCGGCCTGAACCGATTTTGCAGATTTTGGAATAACTCCCTCAAACCATTTCGAAGAGCATCGGGGAACTTTTGCACAGAAGAGCGTATTTGCGCACCTATTCCTGGTTGTTTCTGTTGGGCGAGGGTTACTTGCCGCTGAAACTCGGCAAGACGAGTTATTTCTTCATTGAGTGCCGAGGAAACTGTACTCAAAAGTGTAAATCTTGCTCCGTCTTTTTCTCCCACTTGTGCATGCAACACGTTTTTCCATGCCTCTTTGGCTTCCCTCTCCGCTTGGCCGTATTCGCGCTTTGCCCCCGCGAAATTTCCAAGTCTCTCAAAGAGTCGTCCTTGGCCGGTATGGTACTCCATGCGCGCAACGGCAAACACAATCTCATTTTTCTTGATCCGAAAAAGCGCGTTGATAAAACTATTCCCATAATGCGCGCGGATGTAGCGCAGTGTGATGTCAGATAACTGGAGTGCTTCTTTCGTTTTCCCTTGAAATGCCAAGTTCAACGACTGACTCATGTTTGCCACCACTGTTCTCCAGAAAACGGAACACGCTGAACAACCCTTGGTATCACTTTCGGCGATTTGGTCTGTTGCGACAGAAATTCTAACCTCTTCAACCGGCTGATGATGGACAAGCCACATGCCTGCCATGTACTTCATGGCTTCCGCAAAGGTGCCGACTGCATCGTGGGTAAAACCAGAAACATCTGTAATAATGCCTTCTTGTAATGCTCTGTCCCAGTCGGAAAGTTGCATTAACTCTTCGAGGTAATGGGCAAGCTCGTGGTCAATCGTATCTGTCGCCTCGTCGATCTTGCTTTCCACTGCCCTGCCAACATCACGGGCAATGTTTTGGGCAAGAAACATGGTTGGCTTTCCGTTATAAATCTTAAATGCTCCGGCAAACCGCACTTCGTCTTTGAGAAGTATCACCTGCTCCAGTCCCACGAGCTTTGCCGCAGAAAGCGCCAGTTCCACAAATTCTCTCTCCTCCTGGGAATATTGCTCCGGCGGCACTATGTAGCGCTCCACATGCCGCATCTGATCATGGCCTTCTTCAATGGTTTTCCCCTGCGCAACCCTTTGTGCAAAATGCGCAATGTCCTCAAGTTTCGGTCTGCCGCCCATGGAGTAGCCCATGCTGCCGATTAACCGCTCTTGCTCTGCGGCTCGCTGGCTGTTAATCGCCGCCTGAATGGCACGCCGGCGGTCAAATAAGCTCATCGGTTTATCC
>CAYIWI010000074.1:1168-4136 GCA_964367065.1 uncultured Gammaproteobacteria bacterium | reverse complement strand
AATTTGTTCGGGTTGACATTAAAAAAGTCTCAGGTTCAAGTCCTATACCGCCCACCAAATCCTTCCAATATTCCCGTTTGTACAATACATTACAGACAAAACTAAATAGAAATGTCCGCTTTTCTGCAAGAATTGTATTTGTCATCACGGCCGTAGCGCTAAATACAATTCTTTTGCCTTTGGCGCCACCAGACACCACGCGCGGTCACCTTTCCACCACTTCGGGAGAAGGGTAAACGGAAGTTGAGGATCATCGCGTAAAATCGTAAAGTAGCTCGTCACGAGCCATTGATCCAGTCTGTCGGATCGTTTATATTCGCGGAGCCATTCCTCATACCGGTCATTTATCACATCCAGCCGCCAAATGCGGACGATTAAACTGGCAAGGTCCTCCTCGCCGATAGCTCCATCTCGGCCCATGTCCGACACGATCACACTTCCCGCGAGTTGCTTCTTTTCGACGGTTATTCGGATGATATCCACGGGATTGTATGGGGTAATCCAGACGGAATCCTGGAGTTTTCCCGCGCCTAAGCGTCGAAGCATCTCTCGAAGCGTATCGCGGTCGGTGTGGTTGACCTCCGGCACGTCGTAGGTGATCAGGTGCATCCGGCCGTCCCAGACGCGTTTCTCGTCATAGATAGGGATGATGGCTGCAAGTCGCCGCTTGCCAGTCCGGGTAATTTCCGGTATGGCACGGCGGCCTCGTTTGACTGGCTTCAAAAGCTGCTGCCGTCTCGCGTTGGCGACGGCTTCTTTGATGGTGTCATAGTTCCATTGGCGCAAAAACCGGTCGGCGGCAACTTGGGCCCGGAAAATTTTGCCGTAAGCCCCAAAGGGTATGGAAAGATCAGCCATGAATATGGTGTTCCACAGGGCTATATCTACCGCGTAGGAAAATAGTCCTTCGCCAAGGCGCATTGCAACGTCTTTCGTCGTGTAAAGTACGCGTTTCGTTTTTCCCATGATGATACTGCCCGACGCGATTCTCTCATAAACAAGGATAACGGATGGAAAAAGAAATGTAAATACCATCACGGCCGTGACATAAAATACAATTCTTTTTCTGACAGCCCAATACCACTTGACAAACAATGAACGGGTATGAAATAGTATGGATAACCCATAAAGGTTCTGCCCAGTTTTTTGTCTATGACAAACTGGGATTCTTATTTTTTTATGCACACTCCTACGTACCAAAACGTAGCGATGCGTGATTGATGAACCAGCCAATATTTGGCTGGTTTTTTTGATGGTTAGTTAACGAACGAGTTTTGACGAGTGAGTTTACTAACCATCAATCCGCCAATAGCCGCTCCGCGAGCCGTCTACGAACAGTAGTGAAAAGGCGAGCGGTAAGGCACGGCGGAGATGATCGGATACTAGCTTTGACTGTCTTTATACAAAAAGGCAAATTTCTGCCGAAGGGAGGTGAAACACAAATATGAAAAGAATTCTTTTAGCTTTAGCAGCCCTTTCACTGGCCGTTGGCACAAGCATCGCCACGACCCGCGCCGTCTGGACGGATACCGTTACGGTAACCAATAACCAAGTTCAAACGGGAACCGCAGATTTGCAGGTGAGCACGGCTGGAATTGGTGGAGGCGCATGGGATACGACTACAAAAGCCGCAACCATCGTATTAACCAATCTTATTCCTGGCGGTGCATATAAACACGATTACGATTTTTCTCTGTGGAACAATAGCACAACTGGGTTGAATTTTAATATTTCAGCTCAAGTGACATCAGCCACAGGATTGGGAGCAGTAGATCAATCAAAATTATTACTGGCTCTGTATGAAAATGGAACGGATCCAGACGCACCAGGAGTAGGATCAGGATGGATAACGTTAGCTAATTGGCAATTAAGCCAAAAGACACTCAATAGTCTTTTAACTTCGTCTACGATAAAAGATTATCGATTGGCAGCCAAACTTGATTCGACTGCTGCTAATGAATGGCAGGGAATAGTAGTAACGATGACGTTTACTGTTGTGGGAACGCAACCGTAAATTTAGTTTTTGGTTTTTCGGGGGCCATGGCTTCCTGTGAGGGTAGTCGTGGCTTCCTAGTGAGCCAAAAACTGTATGAAGCGTCTGCGATCAGTACTGAAATGGATAGGATTTGTGCTGAACCTTGCAAAGGGTCCGGCGTTTGTCGTAGTGGTTGGCTTGGGACTTCTTTCGCTTCTTACATCAACTAGTTTACCGTGGCGCGTACCGGTGAAGCCCTTCCTCGTCACTTCCGGCAGTATGCGGCCCACAATCCCCGAAGGATCCGTTGTATTTGTAGATCGCAGAACTCACGAAGTCAAAGTAGGGGACATCGTCACATTCTTGCGGCCCGAGAACGCCAGAGAAAACGTCACTCATCGGATTGTTGCCATAGAAAATAAAGAGGATAAAACGGTCTATAAAACAAAAGGTGACGCCAACAACGCGCAGGATATTTGGTCTATCCGCAGGGAAGCGATGTGGGGAAAGGTCCTTTTCAGTATTCCGTTGCTTGGGTACGTCATCAGTTTTACCAAAACGCGGCTCGGCGTGCTTTTGGTCATAGTTTTACCGTTGACTATTATTGCCCTCGGTGAACTTCGGGTTATTATCAACGAAATACGTCGTTGGAAAAAGAAAAAATCAGACAAAGGAAAGGTATCTCCCACCACACTCACCGCACTTCTTCTTTTGATTTCTTACGGATTTTTTGCCGTTGCCACACAAACCTCCATCAGTGGCTTTTCCGATACACTTTCATCAACCAATCAACAAGTCAGTACTTCTTGTTGGGAAGCGCCGGTTGCGCCGACGCTGGTGAGTCCGGTCAATGACCACGCAACTGCGGATGCCGATGTCACCTTTACCTGGAACGCCGCCACCAGCACGTGTCCCACGGCAACGCTTGAGTACAACTTTCAGATCTATTCCGATGCAGGACTAACGACCCTCGTACTTCAGTCGGGATACTCG
>CAYIWI010000074.1:0-1068 GCA_964367065.1 uncultured Gammaproteobacteria bacterium | reverse complement strand
AGCGGCAATGTCTCTGTTATTTCCTCCGACTCCTTTTCCGACCCGGATACCACCGTGGTTCCATACGAAGGAAGTTGGATGGCAAAGATCGGCGATACCGCAGACCCGGGCAATTATGTATGGGAAAACCGTCTCATGCAGTCATTCGCCGCAGGCACCAAAAGTTTATCCTTCTATTACAACCTGTTCAGCCGTGACAGCAGCTGGGA
The DNA here is from genome assembly GCA_964367065.1 of uncultured Gammaproteobacteria bacterium. Classification (GTDB taxonomy): domain Bacteria; phylum Patescibacteriota; class Microgenomatia; order UBA10105; family UBA927; genus JACREP01. Next base: position 859 of record CAYIWI010000074.1, on the reverse strand, counting down.
TACCCCGGCATTTTTCGCCCGACTCAACGGACAGGAAATATTTAGACGTAATGACTTGGAAAGCCCTGACATGAGTGCCATCTCTACAGGCTGGACACAGTTTTACTATGATTTAAGCAACATCACCACTCCAAACATCAATCTTGCCCTCTATGCCGGAAACACCAACGATACCGATACACAGTCATGGGTGTATATAGATAAAGTCTCCACCTACTTTGTTTCCGCGCCCTCCCACGCAACCTATACGATAAGCGGCACCGACGCTAATAGTGGCATCGACCATTATGAATATCGGATTGACTCTGGTAGCTGGACGACCGGCAACACGTTTAGTGTTCCGGCCGGCGGCATCCACACCATAGACTACCGAAGCGTGGATAGCGCCGGCAACAGCTTTACCGCAACGGTAAAGTTAATTACTGATGCCACTGCTCCTTCGGCAGTAACTGACGTTTCCGCCGTAACGACGGAAAACAGCGCAATTCTTACCTGGAGCGCACCCGGCAATGACGACGGGGCACCTCCCACCGGACGCGCCGCTTCCTATGACATCCGCTATTCGGACATGGGGCCGGCACTTGACTGTTCCACGTTTTCCTTTGATACGGCAACTTCTGTGGATAAACCACCGGCTCCCCAAGACTATAGTGAAAGTGAGACACTTGAGATTTTGGGGTTGAACCCCTCATCCAACTATTGCTTTGCCATCAAGTCCTCTGATGAAGCGCCAAATACTTCTGCTCTCTCCAACCTTGTCTATGCCACGACGCTGGCAGGTACCACAGTAAACCCGGGCGATGTGATCATCAATGAACTTATGTGGATGGGGACGAGCGTTTCCTACGCAGATGAATAT
>CAYIWI010000073.1:0-4155 GCA_964367065.1 uncultured Gammaproteobacteria bacterium | reverse complement strand
GAGGCAAATACGAGAGCGCGGGCAGGGCAGCTTTTGGCTGAAGGATTGCCGCGCCTCATCCAGGCCCAGGCGCACATGCCCCTGTATGAAGCGATGGTTCGGTTCATGGCTGATGGCAAATTGGCAGAGGCAAAAACAATCTCTCAAATGCTCGTGGATATGCAAAAATCCACTCCCGGACTGGACACCAATGTCTTCAAAGATGGGCAGCTTCTTGCCGATCAGATCAACGGTCAATTGGAAGCGCTGGCCGGCAAGTACCGTGAACTTCTAACCTCCGACCGATATCGCGCAATTGAAAGCCAGTTGCCGGATACCGTCAAACAGATGCTTGACAAGAATACCCGGTTCGAGAGGGTGAGGATCCAGGAAACCGGAGCGGGGGATATCAGCCGGCTCCAGTTGAGCGATGGTGGACTTGAAGCGCTTTCGAAGGCCATGAGCGAGGTATTGGCGTATGACAAAGTTCCCAAGTACCAACCGGGCGATAGCGGGAGAGTCGTGGTATCCCAAGACCTTGCGGATGCCGCGCGCAAAGCCGTGGGCGAGCCGGTAGCAAGTCGCGATCGCGTCGCATCGCTTCTTCGCCAGCAGGCGACCGAGCAGGAGCTGTTGGCTGCGGGTCGGCCTTCAGCTGTTGTTGGACCCGAAACTCGGCAAGTCCAACCGTCCGCCGCGCCCGTAACGACTACGGCCCAACCGTTCAAGTTTACCGACCTTCGGACCTGGCCGATCATTGGTGGGTTTTTTGCTTCGCGGGAGCAGCCGCCGCCGGCCGCCCAACCAGTTGCTCAACCCGCCGGCCGCGTCCAGGCGCCGGCAGCTCGTCCGGATATTACGACCGATGCCGGCCGCACAGCGCTCATCAACCAGGCAAAAGCACCCAACGCAACGGTTGCCCAGCAGGCGCTGGGCTTGGCAGCGCTCGCCGCACAAGATGCAATCCAAGCGGGGACGCAAACCATCAACCGCATACGGGTGACCCAACCGGGGCAACCGCCTATTCTTTTGCCGGAGGGAGCGCGCGTCGATGTTACATACAACCTGTATCGTCAGACAGGAAATCCGGACGTCAGTGGGGGAATACAATCATATTTCACTTCTGGCGAACTTGCCGCAGCAATTGGTCGGGCCGAGGCCTACTTCCAACAATCACGAGACGTTCCGGGCAATCCAGTGGTGAAGAAGGAAGTAGTGATTACGGTTGACGATGTTGACGGTAACCGTCAGGTCATTAGCTATGATCCGACGGTTGCCGCAAATCAAGTGGTGGTGGATGGGACGACGGAAACCGTCACGATACCACTTTTGCCCAGCAGGGAGGAAATGCAACTTAGGCAAGAATTAGCAACAAGCATCACCGATGCGCTTCTTGCTGCTGTGGGTCAAGCTGATGATCACCAGGCGAACGCAATCATTGCATATCAGGTAAAGCTTGCCGCAGAAGCGGCAAAGCCGGGATTTACTCTTGCTGCCGTTTCCGCAGAGCGCAAAGCTGCACTTGACTCGCTTCAAGTACCTGGGCGGACACCGACACCGGAGCAAATAGAGCAAATCCTGGGCACCGAGGCCATCATTGCCGCAGCGCAGCCGGCCGCCCAACCCGCGGCCACAGCCGGCTACGTTACGCCCCAACAGTGGACGGCAATGACCAGGCAGCAGCGAGCGGATGCGCGACTTACCCAATTTGAAAAAGACCGGGCAGCATATGAACAGGTACGAAACACGTATTTTGGTAGTCTTCCCAAGACAGTCGGCGAGCGATTAAGCGGCGTCTGGGCCAAAATGTGGAGTGCGACAGGTAATATTCGCAGAATCCCAGCAGATGTCACCAGCAGATTAAAAATTCTCTTTAACAAAAGCATTGCCCAGAATCTTAAAACGAAGCACGTCAATGTGAATGTGCTGGCCAGGAGAACACTCATGGAAGATCCAAGGTTCCGCGGACTTCTTGATCAGGCCAAAGCGGAAGGAAACACGCAGGCGCTCCGACTCCTTCAGTCTCTTCTGGGCCGCGAGGTCATGAAAGAAGTCAATGCAGAGCACGTTCTTATGCTCGATGGCATATCAAGCGACGAATTGGCAGCAATTATGCAAACATCGGGCAACAATCCATGGGTATTTTTATCCGACGGTCGTGGAGAAAACGGTGGCCGCATCGCTATAGACAATGGGTTGGAAGGGGATAAACAACCATTTGACCGTGAGGGCGTGCTCAATGGATTAACGGCCGAACAGAGGAACCACGAGTTGTCATTTTGGCAAAAATTATTTCCCGGTGCTCCCGGATGGGCCCCGTGGGCAACGTGGAGTACGTCCCGAAATCATAGTGTCGTCTACAACGTCATCGTGGGCGGGAAGACCTATCTTTTTCTCCCTGCGCATGTCGATCCCAAAAATGCGGTTGCAGCATTAAAGAAAACGAATCCGGGTGATCAAAGAGCCTTGGCGTATCACGCGATGGAAGCAGGAACCGGACAATCCTATGTCGGTACCGGATTGTACGATCTTGGACAAAAACTTTTTATTCGTCTTCTCAATCAGGCAAAGGACAAAGGTGTCATTGCGGGGGTCAACGTAACCGGTGCCGAGGATTTTCGTACGACCGGTACGATTACCGGCGATGATCCGGTGACATGGCGTATTAACGAGAAGGTAAAAGCGCAGCGAACGACAACCACGACAACAGCACCCCCTCCCGCAGCAGCAAGACCAGTGTCTGACGGAGATGTAACAATCGCAGTACTTCGTGATGAAGAACAACAGATGAAACAGCGTATTCAAGTAAAAACACCAAGTCGTGCAGAGTCTCAGTTTATTCCAGTTACCGATGCATTGATGCAGAGAATTGTTAGAGAGGTAAATACCAATTCCCATTTATCCCGAGCGCAAAAAGAAAAAATTGCTCGGTATGTTGTACGCGTCTTATTCAGTATCGATCCGTCCGATACGATTGCTTCTTACGCGACTCAAATTGAGACTTTCGCACAGAGTTTCCCGGACCTCCTGAACGTACACGAAGATACGGCAATATCCGCCTCCATTGAATATATTCTTAAGGTGACGCCTACGCCCACCTATCGCATGGATTATAGCGAGGAGAACACAAATTTAGTGATACAGGCAATTGTGGGCCGAGAAGCGCTGAAAGCGCTTATGCCGGAAGCGATGAGAAGCACGCTCATCACCTTGCTTCAGAAAGTGATTCCGGCATACCGATACAACCCTGATGATCCCAATGACCCAGTCAACACGCTTGTTCTCGTAAAAACCGGTCCCGATCACTTCGCGATCTCTTGGGCAGAGGGGATCGTCAATATTGAAACCACAGCACGTACCGCGCAACAGTTAGGTATCAGCGCTTTTCATGAGAAGCTTCACAGCTTTATACATCAGCTATTCGAATTACGCAGCGAAACGTTGCCAGAAGATATTCATCAATATCAAGAAACCGTCGTCACCGCAATTCAGTATCTTGCGACAAGAGATGCCGGATTGTCCACGAGTAGCGTTGAAGAATTGGATTATTGGGATGGAGCGAGTGACTTAGTTTTTATTCTTGACGAGTTGAAGCGCGCTGGTGTGTTCCATTGGGACCAACGAGATGGTCTGCAAAAACTTTATGAAATGGCGGGCAGGGGTGATCTTTCAGAATTATTTACCCTGTACGCCAATCACAAAAAGGACACCACGCTTGTAGCTCGACTGGATAATCACTTCAATCGAGTACGAAACGGATTATATTATGGGGAACAGTTGGCAGATGGTTCGTACAAAAAAAGATCGGTAGCAGATATTAATCGTGTTGTTGCTGAGTTTAACCGCGAGCGAAGAGGTTTGAGGATCAGCGCTCCCGCGCGAGCCGTGCCCGCCGCGCCGGCTCAGGGTAAACCCGCCGCGCCTCCCGCCCCACAGGAAAATTTGAGTCAACCTATGTATGGTATTGACCTGTTGCAGGTGGATGTAGAATTTCGCTCAAAAGCATTCCTCGATAGACTCATCAAGCTTCCGTTGGTGCGTTTTATTGTCCCCAAGAGGCTCCTCTTGACCGGGCCGGACGGCAAGCCGGAGTTTAAAGGCGGCATCTTTTATCTGTTGGGGTGGGTGACGAGCGTTGATAAAAGCATGCCCCTGAGCGCCATCCGCGCCGACCAG
>CAYIWI010000072.1:0-4241 GCA_964367065.1 uncultured Gammaproteobacteria bacterium | reverse complement strand
TGTTTTCTCTCCTGCGACGGTATATGATAGCCCTTGCTCCGTATCGGGAGGTGCATGGTTCCGTGCGGTGGTACGGTGACTCGTTGAAGTTGCGGGCATATGCAGCGGCAGGACTCCCGATTATTACGAGCCGTGTACCTCCGTTGGGCCGCGAACTGGCACAGCTTGAAGCGGCGGTCGTGACAGGCGATAATGGGAGTGAGGTGGCAGCCGCAATTATGGGTTTTTTTGCGCGGCCAAAACTTTATGACAAGTATTGTAGAAATGTTATACGGTTCGCCAAGCGCAATACCTGGGACGTGACATTTACTAATGCCCTTAAACAAATGGAAAAGGTATGAAATGGACGCATCTGGTTCTTACAATATTACTTTTTTCGCTGGCTCTTTTGCCCATCCGCTGGTTTAGCGGAAACGAAATACTTTTGGGATATGACAATGTATATCCGTTGAATCCGCTCGTCTTTCTGAAGGACAGAATTTATTCCTGGACCACAACACAGAATTTTGGGATGGATCAGTCGGGGATACAAGGAAGCCTCCCTATTCACGTTTTCGATTCCCTTCCTCAGTTTTTGGGATTTTCCGTGCAAACGAGCCAAAAAATGGTGTTCGTTTTGTGGTTTTTCCTTTTACTTCTTTCGCCCTACGTATTGGTGAGAACACTTGAGAAATACAAACTTATTCAAGCGCCGTACCTTAAATACTTTTTCCCGCTTCTGTATGCCGTAAACTTCTATATTCTGCAGGCATGGTGGATTGCGGAGCGCACGAAATTTTCGCTAGCGGTCGCAACGCCGTTTCTGTTGTCTCTTTTGGTGCCGTTTTTGGTCAAAAAATTATCGTGGACAGGGGTAGTCGTGACCGCCCTGAGTATGGCATTCATTCTTACCGTTTTTAACGGAGGCGGATGGATGGGATTGTCCCTCTACGGCGGATTATTCGTGGTACTCGGGACGTTCTATGTTTTCTATGTTTACCAGAAATTTATACATAGGGATATATCAAGTATTATTCGTTTCCAAATTCTTCTCATTCTGTTCGGAGGGGTTTTTTTCCTATTGAACGCCTATACGTTTTTTCCGTTTCTCTTCCGGACGCTCGCCGGATATAAAACCTTGCTTGCGGCTGCCGGAGGCATCAGCGGGCAGCTTAGCTGGTCGGCGTATTTGAGCGAAAATACCAGTTTCATCAACCTTTTTCGGTTGCAGGGAATTCCCGACTGGTACAATAACGGGCCTAATCACCCGTACGCCTTTCTCTATTTACAACAACCATTGTTAATTCTTGCCGGATTTCTTTTCCCCGCTTTTGTGTTTTTGGCACTCCTTCGCGTCAAAAAAGAGCAAACGCCGATACATGCATACATGCTATTTCTTCTTATCGTAGCACTCTTTTTTACCGCCGGCAGCCACTCGCCATTGGGATTCCTATTTGATGTATTGTTAAAAACAATTCCGGGATTTCTTATTTTCCGCTCACCGGTATTCAAGTTCGGGTATGCCTATTGGCTGGCAGCCGCGTATTTTGTAGGTCTGGGGTTGACACTGACAGTGGAATTTTTCGTTGAGAGAATTAGCCTTACCCGCGTAGCTTTCATGAGCCGGTGGCTGAAACCCGCTCTTCCCGCGGTTGTCATGGTACTTCTTGTTCTTTATCACTTCCCGTATCTTACCGGAGATTTTTTCCGCATGAGCGCGGCATCCTTTGCGTCTCGGTCGGAAATTCCAGCGTATGTGTCTGACTTTTCGCAGTGGTGGGAGACCGAAGGAAGCGGCAAGCGCATTCTTCTACTTCCTAAACTCAACGATAATTGGCTCTTTGAGCAATATCGTTGGAAATACTTGAGTCTTTTTCCTGTCTTAGGAAACTTCGGCAATACCGGCATGGTAGAAAACCTGGACAATTTGCTTCCCGTGGAGCACCGCCTTATCAGTATTTTGTATCAAGCAATTGAACAGCGCAATTACCACGTAATGGATAAGGCGAGTGAGACATTGGGTATTCAGTATTTTTTGGTCCGGCGTGACTTTTACTATGATTTTCCTGACCAGGAAGCGGTAAAGCCGGAGGTATTAGAGGATACGATCAACCATAATCCGCGAATTGGGCGTGTTGCCTCATTCGGGCAATGGTATGTGTATGGGTATAACGATGAAAGATTCACAATTCGCAGCGTTGCGAAAAACAAGCTCGTATTGGCGGATGTTTTCAGTGCGCTTTCGCGGGGAGATGTGTTCCCGTACAATCTCTTTTTATCCGATGAGGTCATTACAGCTTTTCCAGATGCAGAGCGTTTTCCGGTTGTTCTGTATCCTCCGTGTTTAAGTTGTAAAGCGGAAAGAGAACAAGTAGCGGTGCAATTTCCGGTTTCACGGATTTTGCCGGATTCTCCGCTGTATCCGTTTGTTGAGTGGAAAAACAGTCTTCTTCGGTCAAGAAAAACCGGGGAAGCGCTGCTTTTTAGTTTGCTAGGCGAATCGCTCAAAAGCTCATCCGAGCTTACGTATTTTATTAACCGCGGTCAGTCTTTGTATATCGCCCTTGTTGCGGAAAAATACGAGAAGATTTTGGAAGATATCCTTCAAATATTTAATACTGTCAGCGGACAGTCAGGCAATCCCTATGCCCTTTCCGATAGCGTTCATGAATACATCAATTCGCAAGTTTCCAATCTTTCCACTTATATTTTTATCACGAAAAAAGAGGATCAACCGGTCATTCAGTCCGTGTTGGCAAAACTCGTTGCAGTACTGCAAAGAACCGAAACCTACTTCACGAAGAAAGATTTTGACAGGAAAAAGATATACGGGGTAACGGTGAAGTCTAGTGGGACGTACGATATACAGACAGATGGGCAGGAGTTGGTAGAGAAGATCTTAGTTGACGGTACGACGGCAAGTTCCTCGGCGTTTTTTTCCGAAGGAAAGCACTCCCTGGAGTTGTACGTCCGCCCCCCCCAAAACCTTTTGCAACCCGAAGTCGGGGAAAGTATCGCGGATAACAGCTGTTTTTCTTCGATCGTGGCGCCATATGACCCCGACCGATTTTATCGGCTGCGCTTTGACGTAGAGAAGCCCATGGGGAAGCGCTCGTTCTTTTTCGTGGATACCGGAGCGTCGTTTGCTCCTATTATTTATTCCTCCCTTACGGAATCAACAAATGAGGGCGGTGATTTTGATTATACGATTGCTCCCGACATGGCAGGCGGAATGGCCAAACCGCAGAAACTTCGGGTTGCATTCTGCGTTCCCATTTTGACGCGCGAGATTTTTGAGGAAAGCATTAAACGACTGTCATTTACCGAAATTGTGGAGCCGGATGTGCGGCTCATAAAACGCACAACGGCTACACACGTCGCCGCGGAACCGAAATTGACATTTGAAAAGGTAAATCCTACCCAATACCGCGTACGCATACAACAGGCGGACGCGCCGTTTTATCTTGTCCTTAATCAGCGACACGATCAGGGATGGAAGGTGCGGGTGGCAGATTCTCGTGAAGACGTGTCGGAAGATCTGCATTTGTTGGGAGATACCTATAACAATGTCTGGCTTATCGAGGATACGGGTAACATTGATCTGACCATCACATACGAGCCGCAAAAATTCTTTGTGTATGGCGTATGGGTGAGCGTACTAACCCTGACCGCGGGTTTTCTGGTATACATGAATCTGCGGATGAGAAAGGAAACGAATGAAAGGTAACGCCATTGGGCAAAAACTATTCGTGTGGCTACGGGAGCATATCGTCCAAACCGTCGTGCTCATGACCCTTTTTTCCGTTCTTACGTTCTTGTCCATTTCGGTGCCGTATGTGAACATTCTTCTTACCTCCAAGATGATTGCGTTTTTCGTGCTTCTTGCTTGGTATATACTGTTCCCTCCCGGCATCGCGCTGCTTGTGTTTCTTTCGTTCGGCGCACTGGGGGTCGCGTGGGTCCTTACCGTTTTTCGGTTTAGGGAAATAGCGGAATCCTTTGGGGAATTGATCTTCATACTGCTTATTTTTATCCTTATCCGGTATCTGAAAGACATGGTCGGCCAAAAGAAATAATAAAGCCTTATGGGAGTGATGTGCGCCCTCATCGGCCTGCTGATTGCGCGGATTTATTTACCCTGGTTTAACATGGGTAAGACGTTATCCAGCGGTGATTGGCCGTATTTGTTTTCCGAAACCATCGCAAGCCTTCCCATTGGAGGAAGTCAAACGCTTTGGCTTGATACGTATTACCACCTGACG
>CAYIWI010000071.1:0-4356 GCA_964367065.1 uncultured Gammaproteobacteria bacterium | reverse complement strand
ATGCTGCGCTCTACCAGCTAAGCTACAGGCCCGATTCTTTCCGTTGTCCAATATGTTTAATGTGCTGAGGGGTATCCCCCTTCGCTAAAGCTTCGGGGGATAGTTCTTCGTACACTTTTTCTCTTTGAATCGAAAAAGCTACGATCACTAAAAAACCCCGCCTTTCTGCGGGGTCTTGCAACGAGAAGTACTCCTCAACACGTCAACGTCGCCTCAAAAAGGGATAGGTTGTATGGTTGATAGCTTCTCATGAAAGAAAATATGCGCTCGTGAGGTGAATCACGCTCGCTTTTTGACCTCGCATCAAGGACAAATATGTATTTTACCGGAGGATCTCCGTGCTTGTCAAGCCCCTGAACTACTTCATTGCCGCAAGTATCCGGCGCAGGGCAACCACAAAGGCAGCGGTGCGAAGATCCGTTTTGTGTTTCCGAGCGGTTGCCCAGATGGCATCCACCGCCGTCTCCATCTTCTTTTTGAGCTTTTTATTGACGTCTTCGCGGGTCCAGTGCTGGCCTTTCAGGTTCTGCTCCCATTCAAAAGCGGATACGGTCACACCGCCGCTGTTACTTAAAATATCCGGGATCACCGGAATCCCCCGCTTATATAATATGGTATCTGCCTCCGGAGTCGTGGGCCCGTTGGCCATCTCCAAAACGACCTTTGCTTTAATCTTTTGGGCATTTTCACTCGTTATCACATTTTCAAGTGCCGCCGGCACAATGATATCCACCGGAAGCTCGAGGAGCTGCTCATTGGTGATAACCTTGCCTTTTTTAAGGTCGCACACCGACCCCGAGCAGTAACAGCCGGCCAGGTAGCCGTTCTTTTTCTTGCACGCTAACGTGAGCCCCGGATTCACGCCGTCCTGCACGTAAATGCCGCCGCGGCTATCGGATACCGCGACCACTTTAAATCCTGCTTGGTCAAGGAATTTCGCGACATTATACCCCACGTTGCCAAACCCCTGCACCGCCGCAGTAAGCGGTTGACGCGCTGACGCAGTGACGCGCTGACGCAGTTTTGCAAGCGTAGCTTTCAAAACAAAAAGTCCTCCAAGCCCTGTCGCTTCCTCGCGCCCTTCTGATCCGCCATCTTTAATCAGTTTCCCCGTAAATGTTGCTCGCAATCTTTCTTTGTCTTTTTTCGAACATTTGGCATTTGGCATTTGGCATTTGGCATTCACGTACTCCTCCATCATCCACCCCATAATCTGTCCCGTGGTATTCACATCCGGCGCCGGCACATCTTTGTCCGGTCCGATGCAATCCGCTATGGCCCGCGCATATCCCCGTGACAACCGCTCGAGTTCTCCGGCCGAGAGCGTTTTCGGGTCCACGACAATGCCTCCTTTGCCCCCGCCCAAAGGAAGATCCGCCACCGCGCACTTCATCGCCATCCAAAACGCGAGAGCCTTCACTTCGTTCAGGTCCACATCGGCGTGGTAGCGTATCCCGCCTTTGTACGGGCCGCGGGCGTTGTTAAACTGCACGCGGTACCCCTGGAAGATGCGTAGAGATCCATCATCCATTGTGACGGGGATTGTGACATTGAGGATTCGCTGCGGCTGCTTGAGGATTTCAAGTTTTTGTTTAAGCTTCTTCTGGTCATTGAGTTCTAAGTTCTGAGTTCTCAGCAAACGCGCAGCGTTTGCCAGCTGCTCCATCGCACTTTCAAACGGATTGATAGTTTTCATAACAGTGAAGTATACACACTCAAAAATTTTCTGCAAGACAAAACCGCGGTGTCAGAAAAATGTCTAATAAAACCGTTCTGATTTAATCTGTTCTTTCGGCACGTTTTTGGCGAGTAATTGTTGCGTCATATCAACGACCATTTCTTTGGACCCGCACACATAAAAATCGCATCCAACAAGGTTTTGCTCATCCGCAAATACGTGGTCGCCCACCCTTCCCCTCTTCCCTTGCCAGCCCGCATTGCTACGCAAAGCGTTGCTGGCGGGCCAAGCGTCCGGGGGCTGTGACAAGGTCAACACAAATCGGAAGTTCGGATACTTTGTTGCCAAGTCTTCAAACTCTTTTTGCCAAAAAATATCCTCCTCGTGCCGCAGACCCCAGTAGAGCACCATATCCGGTAGGGCGCGGCGCGGGGGTGACACGAGCGAGGGGCTCCCGGCAACCCGGAGTCCCGAACGAATGCTACCCATACCAAAAGTAGGCTCGCTAGAGGCGCTCGTGCGGTCAGTAGATATACTAGAACTCTCTTGAGGTTGGTGAGGGACGAGGATGTTGCCGGGATACGCGAGTGGCAGGACCCGCGCGCCCAACGCATCTAAAATCATCGACCGGAACGGCGAAACGCCGGTTCCCGTGGCGATAAACACGGCCTTTCGCGGACTCTCGCGGTCCAAGACAAACACCCCCAATGGCCCGATGAAATGCATCTCGTCCCCCACGCGTGCCTTGATCGTCCATTGCGAATACGGCCCCATGGGTGACACATCGTGGGCAACGAAAATTGAAGTTTTCTCCGATGGCGGCGAGGCGATGGACATGCTGCGGTTGACCCCCGGTGCCACCTGGAGCATGACCGTCTGGCCGGAAAGAAAGGTAATCTCGCGGGGCTCAACCAGCTCAAAGCGCTTGAGGTACACCTTGCTGCTTACTTTTTCGATAGATGCCAGCCGGGAAGTAAATTTTTGAGGTTTGATCATGCTTGTTCCGAAAGCCACTTTTGTACGTCTAAGGCCGCCATACAACCAAAACCCGCGGCCACGATGGCCTGCCTGTATAATGGATCTACGCAGTCGCCCGCGGCAAACAATCCCGGCACATTCGTCGCTGTCTGTGCTTCAAGCGCTGATTGGCGCCGCTTAATCAAAACGTATCCTTTCGGGTCTAACGCAACCAGACCCTTTAGAAATTCTGTGTTTGGTTTGTGACCGATGGCAAGGAACACGCCTTGCGTCGGATAGTCAGTTACTTCGCCTGTTTTTGCGTCTTTTATTCTGATCCCCGTGACTGTCGTTTCTCCCAGCACTTCCTCTATCACTTTGTTCGTCAAAAAGCTGATTTTGGGATTTTTCTTTGCCCGGGCAAGCATAATCGCCGAAGCGCGAAACTCATCACGACGGTGGATGATGGTAACCTTTGTTGCAAAGGTTGTCAGGAACGTTGCCTCCTCCATCGCTGTGTCCCCACCGCCCGCAACGACCACGTCGCGGCCGCGGAAGAAAAACCCGTCACAGGTGGCACATGCAGACACGCCCTTTCCCATGAACCGAGTCTCCGACGGCAAACCCAGATACTGCGCCTTCGCCCCCGTGGCAATGATGACTGCTTTCGCAGAATACTCGTGGCCTGAAGTTTTAATTGTTATTACTCTCTCTTTCTGGCTGACAGCTGACAGCTGACAGCTGACAGCTTCTTCTTGTACGACTTCGGTCCCGAAGCGCTCGGCCTGTATCTTCATGTCCGCCACCAGTTGCGGCCCCAAAATGCCCTTGGGAAACCCGGGGAAATTATCCACTTCTGTGGTGGTCGCCAACTGCCCGCCAAGCTGGCCGCCGGCAATGATGAGCGTTTTCAAAAATGCGCGGGAGGTATAGATCGCAGCCGTATACCCCGCTGGTCCTGATCCGAGGATGATGACATCGTACATACCTTAAAATCTACAAATAAGCAAATCTGCAAATCTGCAAATCTGCAAATCTGCAAATCTGCAAATCTGCAAATGAATGATAGAATGAAAAATGAGGTAATGATTAAATCATTTAAACATTGCTAACATTTTCTCATTTATTTGTAGATTTGTAGATTAATTAATGAGTTTATTGAGCTCCCCCACCAGCGTCTCTTTACTCTGGACCCCGATAAATTGCTTCACAACGGTGCCAGCTTTGAAGACCATAAGCGTCGGGATGCTCATAATGCCGTATTTTTGTGCGGTGTTGGGATTTTCATCCACATTGAGCTTCCCTACTTTCGCTTTACCTTCCATGGCCGCCGCAACTTCCTCTACAATCGGCCCCTGCATCTGGCACGGGGCGCACCACACCGCCCAAAAATCCACGAGCACCGGTTTGTCTGCTTTCAACACCTCGGCGTCAAAGCTCTGATCCGTAATGGTTACATCTGCCATACCACCTCCTTAAGGACTCCTACTGTACCACCCAGTATATCATTATTTCAAGAGAGAAAAGGGCGGGTGAGGGACGAGGATGTTGCCGGGATACGCGAGTGGCAGGACCCGCCCCTATTCCATCGTCTTCTCCGGCCCGTGGTCGCGGTGAAAGTCAATGAAGCGCTCAATCCGCTTGGCATCGAACCCGTCAAATGTATCTATGTATGTCCATGCAGTTAGGGCAATCGTCGTGTCAAGCTGCGGGACGTCAAA
>CAYIWI010000070.1:0-4386 GCA_964367065.1 uncultured Gammaproteobacteria bacterium | reverse complement strand
CTGTCAGCTATACTCTCAAACCCAATCGTTCTTCTGTTGCTTGCAACGCCCGTGCAGTTCTGGGCCGGCCGCAGCTTTTACCAGGCTACATGGAGCGGACTCAAAAATCGCGCGGCCGGCATGGATACCCTCATTGCCATCGGTACTACCGCAGCCTTCGGATTTTCTGTGTTAACGACGCTGTTTGAGGCGCCACTTCGCGCCACCGGCTTCCCCATCATTTCTTACTACGATACGGCAGCGGTAATCATCACCCTTATTCTTTTAGGTCGCTACCTGGAAGCAAAAGCCAAAGCGCACACCAGTGATGCCATCAAAAAACTCCTGCACCTCCAGGCCAAAACGGCAAGGGTTTTACGATCCCTCTCCCCCAACCTCCCTTATCGCCCTAATCACCCATACGAGGAGGTAGATATTCCGATTGACCAAGTGAAGGTCGGCGACATCATCCGCGTCCGGCCGGGTGAGAAAATTCCCGTGGATGGCAAGATCACCGAAGGAGCAAGTACGATCGACGAATCCATGGTTACCGGCGAATCCATTCCGGTAGACAAAAAAATCGGCGACTTGGTCATCGGCGCGACCATCAACAAAACCGGCACCTTCCTGTTCCTGGCCACCAAAGTAGGGAAAGATACGATGCTCTCTCAGATTGTCAAAATGGTCGCCGAGGCCCAAAGCAGCCGCGCGCCGATCCAACGGCTGGCCGACGTTATCTCGGGATATTTTGTCCCGGTTGTGCTCATGTTGGCTGTTGCCACATTTATGGTGTGGTTTGATCTTGGCACCTTTAGTCAGGCATTCACCAACATGATTGCGGTGCTCATCATCGCCTGCCCCTGCGCCTTGGGATTGGCAACTCCGACCGCAATTATGGTGGGTACCGGAAGGGGTGCGGAGCATGGCATATTGGTTAAAGACGCAGAGGCGCTGGAAGTTGCCCACAAAGTCAAAGTCGCCGTCTTTGACAAAACCGGGACCCTCACCCGCGGCGAACCAAACGTAACTGACGTCGCCTTCATGGACAACATCGAGAATGTCGCTCTTATAAAACGTATGATTTTTAGCCTCGAAAAACTCTCTGAACATCCCCTCTCCCGCGCCATCGTTGCTTATTTTTCTTCTCCCCAACCCCCCCAACTCCCCCTATCTCCCCTACCGGTAAAGGGCTTTCGGGCCATCGAAGGATTTGGTCTTTCGGCAACAGTGGAAGGCCAATCCGTCCTCATCGGCAACAAGAAGCTTATGGAAAAAGAAACCGTCATCAAATCTGACAAATTAGACAAATTAGCCCAATCGTGGATGGCCCAGGGAAAAACCCTCGCCTATGTTGCGGTAGATAAAAAGCACGTGGTACTTCTTGCTATTGCCGATACCCTGAAAGAGGAAGCGCATGAAACGGTTGACTCCCTCAAGCGCCTAAACATCAGCGTCTGGATGATCACCGGCGATAACGAGGTGACGGCCCGCGCCATTGGAAAACAAGTGGGAATTGAGAATATCATGGCAAGTGTCCTGCCGCAAGAGAAAGCGGAGAAGGTGAAAGGTCTTAAATCCTCCCCCAATCTCCCCAATCACCCTAACTCCCCTAACATCGTTGCGTTCATCGGCGACGGCATCAACGATGCCCCGGCCCTTGCCGCTGCTACGGTCGGGATCGCTATGGGAACCGGTACGGATGTCGCTATAGAATCAGCCGGAATTACACTTTTGAACAAAGATTTACGCAGTGTCGTTTCGGCGATAAAACTTTCCAAATCCACCCTTTCTATCATCAAACAAAACCTCTTTTGGGCATTCGGGTATAACGTCATCCTCATCCCGGTTGCTATGGGTATCCTCTACCCCGTCACCGGTTGGCTTTTAAATCCTGCTCTCGCTGCATTCGCCATGGCAGCAAGTTCAATATCAGTCGTTGGTAACTCGCTGCGGTTGAAAGGAGTAAAAATATGAAAACTGACACGAAGGTCATCATCGGTGCGCTTGTGGCAAGTCTTGCCATTATCGTAGGCGCTGTGTTTCTGTTGGGCAACGATAAGAGTCCGAAGCGTGAACAATTGGGGCAAGCATCGGTAACCATTGACAAAAAGGAGGAAGATTTCGGCTCTATGACCAACGAAGAAGAGCGCACCGCCACCTTCACCATTACCAACACCAGTGATGCTCCTCTTCGCATCTGGAACGTGGCCACGAGCTGCGACTGCACGTTTGCAACCGTCGTCATTGATGGCAAAGAAACCGGAGAATTCAACATGCCCGCGCACATGAACGCGACCTTAAAAAACTGGATTGGGGAAGTACCGGCCAAACAAACGGCAACATTGAAAGTCACCTACAAGCCGAAAATAATGCCGGTGACCGGCGTCGTTACGCGCCAGGTCACGTTCTCAACCAATGATCCGAAAAACGAGACAGTCGAGGTAAGTGTAAAAGCCAATGTATTGTAAAGGCGCGGGGTGAAGTGAGCGGGTGACGCGCCAACAGAAAAACACGCGGGGAGGCGTGCCGTTTCGAAGCATCGTCACGGCCTTGGCAAAAGTGAATATATGGACAAAATGAGGGTCTGGACCTTGACGGTGCGAGAACACGGCATGCCGACCTCAGCGCGTAACTAAATATGAATCTTATCAACAGTATTTCATTAATTACCGCCTTTGCCGGTGGGGTCGTTGCGCTCTTTGCTCCTTGCTGCATTACGTTTCTTCTGCCCAGCTATCTGGCGAACATCTTCCGCGAAAAAACCCGTGTGGTGTGGGCCACACTTATTTTTGGCCTGGGGATCGCGACAGTGCTGGTTCCCACGGCGCTTGGCATCCGGCTGGTCGGCCAAATTTTTCAACAATATCACACCCTAACCTATGTGGTGGGCGGCGCATTTATGATCCTGTTGGGCCTTATGGAGCTCACCGGCAAAAAAATCACCCTGCCCATGATTCACCTCACCATTGATTTGAATAAACGCCACGACCCCTGGAGTATTTACCTCTTGGGAATATTCTCGGGTATCACGACGAGCTGCTGCACGCCGGTCTTGGCCGGCATCTTAACGTTAAGCTTCCTCTCCCCTACCTTCTTCTGGGCCGGTTTGGCCGGCATCTCCTACGTCGCCGGCATGGTCGTACCGCTCGTTCTCTTGTCCCTTCTTTTGGAAAAAGTCAGTTGGAGTAAATTACCAACGCTCCGGGGGCGCACCACGCGGATCGCCGGCAAGCAAATTTTGATAACCGACGCCATAGCGGGCGTGCTCTTTATCCTCGTGGGTATCATATTTACCATCTTGGCCCTCACCGGCCGCATCACCATGGGTATGGCCGAGCCGCTGGAAGTGGCGCTTGGAACGGGTGTCGCCAACGTCGTCCGTATCCTTCGCACCATTCCCGGCATTGAGTTTGGCTTCGGCGTTTTGCTTGTTATTGCCGTAATAGCCATAATAAAGTTTATTCTTCGAGCAAGGCGCCCATAGGCGCCGCGTCGAGAAGGAGGAATCTATGAAAAAGCGGCTGTTGAAACGCAAGGAACTCAAAACATTTGTTCTGCTCGTGGGCTTAGTCGTTATCGGCTTTTCTCTCGGCGCCAACCAGGCGCTGGTGCGCGATTTCCTGACCAACCCTCTTGCCCAACTCAAACAGGCCAAGGGCGATAGTATCTCGGCCAAGCAACTCGCGGGAATGTTGAAAAACAAAAACTTTACATTCATTAATGTGCATACACCCTATGAGGGGGAAATTGGGGGCACCGATACCTTTATCCCCTACGACCAGATCGTGGCCAATAGCACAAGCCTTCCCAAAGATAAAAATGCCCCCATCATCCTCTACTGCAAAACCGGTAGGATGAGCGTAGAATCTGTGGCAACCATGCGAAAGCTGGGGTACACCAATGTGCGGCACGTCGCAGGCGGCATGGAGGCATGGAAAAAAGCAGGAGGCAGCCTTCTGGACCTTTCGACGTTGGAAAGTGACGTCGTCCCCCAGGCGGGGTTTGAGCTGCCCATTTCCTGGGGTGATATTGGTCCGCGCCTCATTGAACTGGGCGTGATTGATGTGGCGAAATTTAAGCAGGCCGTCAAACTCACGCCGGAACAGGAAGAAATTTTAACGAACGGATCTGGTGCAAAGATACGGATTAATGCCGCCAATAGCCAGTTTGTAGTGGATCTCCTGTGGGCGTTGGGTTTGGCGCAAAAAAGTATTGTCTACGAGGAAGGGCCGATGGGGAAAGAATACAAGAAGGATGCCGGTAACTTTGCCTCGACCGGCGGCTGGACCCTGGCGGTCGGTGATGCGATGCAGTACTTAAACAAGTTTGACGTGATCAAGCTCGACGCCCAACAACAAAAACTCATCGGAGATATTTCCCAAAACGTCTACCGGCCGTGCTGCGGCA
>CAYIWI010000069.1:3862-4430 GCA_964367065.1 uncultured Gammaproteobacteria bacterium | reverse complement strand
TTAGTCCTGCGCTACGCGCAAGACTTCCTCAAGCGCGGTGACGCCCTCAAGCGCTTTCATATATCCGTCCTGTTTCATCGAAATCATCCCCTCGGTCGTTGCCTGCTTTTCAATGTCCCGCATCGGAGTCCTGGTCAATATCAGTTTACTCACTCCTTCCGACACGGGGAAGACCTCAAAAATACCGATCCGGCCCACATACCCCGAGCCGCCGCACGTCGCACATGCTTCGTGGCCTTCCAAGGTCGCCTTTCCGCGGTACAATTTGATGGGTTTATCTTTCGGCAGAAGATCGCCAAGTACTGCCTGCATGTCTTGTTTGACTGCCTCATCCGGCTCATACTCTTCTTTGCACGTCGGGCAGACTCTTCGCGCAATGCGCTGACCCACCACCGCGTTGAGCGCCGATGCCACCAGGAAGGGCTCCGCACCCAAATCGAGAAGTCTGGGAATAGCACCGGCTGCATTGTTGGTATGCAGTGTCGAAAACACGAGGTGGCCGGTAAGCGCCGCCTGGATAGCCAGATCGGTTGTCTCGGTGTCTCGGATTTCTCCCACCAATATAATG
>CAYIWI010000069.1:0-3852 GCA_964367065.1 uncultured Gammaproteobacteria bacterium | reverse complement strand
TTGGGGTCCTGACGAAGAAACGATCGCAACCCAGTGGCAAACGTGAGACCCGCCTGGGGATTGATTTGTACCTGGTTGACTCCTGCTATCTCGTACTCCACCGGATCCTCGAGCGTCATGATGTTCACCCGCGTGGTATTGAGGCGCGCCAATACAGCGTACAGCGTCGTGGTTTTGCCGCTGCCGGTGGGGCCGGTGACCAAAATGATGCCGTGGGGCCGCAAAATGCTGGTCTCTAAGTTTTTGAGCGCCAACCCCCGCAGCCCCAAATCCGGCAGCGTCGGGATACCGCCGGATTTTTTAAGAAGCCGCATGACGATTTTTTCTCCGTGCACCGTCGGAAGCGTGGAAACGCGCAGGTCCACTTCCTCCGTTCCCATTTTAAAGTTAAAGCGGCCGTCCTGCGGGATACGCTTCTCATCGATCTTCATATCCGCCAAAATTTTTATGCGCGACACCACTGCTTCGTGCAGCCGGCGGGGAAGCGCGAGGCGCTCCTGAAGGATGCCGTCCACGCGGTACCGCACACGCGTGTCGCCAATCTGCGACTCGATATGCACGTCGGAGGCCCGGATACGGATGGCCTGTTCCAACACAGCAGAAACGATCTGCGCAATGGGCGCCTCTCGGATGACTTCGCCCAGCTTTCCCGCCTCGTACGTTTTGACCTCAAGCGGCGCGCTTTCCTCAAGAGCCGCTGACACATCCGCACCCAAATTTTGGGTGTAGGTATCTTCAATCGCCGACAGAATATCATCTTTGAGCGCCATGAAAGGCACGATGTGCTTTCCGGATTTCTTTTCCAAAAATTCAATCACCTGAAAGTCCAGGGGATCCAGCATCGCGACCGACAGCTCATTTTTCCCT
The DNA here is from genome assembly GCA_964367065.1 of uncultured Gammaproteobacteria bacterium. Lineage (GTDB taxonomy): Bacteria > Patescibacteriota > Microgenomatia > UBA10105 > UBA927 > JACREP01. The sequence goes on along the minus strand of CAYIWI010000069.1, from coordinate 2,985 downwards.
TCATCAAACTGGAACGGAACCAGGGTGTATCTGCGCGCCACCGGCTCCGGAATAAAATTGACCGCGTTGGTAGAAATTGCCTTGCCCGCCAGGGTCACAAAGGGGATGCCCATCGCCGTTGCTCTGGCTCGGGCCAGGTCTTCTTCGGAAACCACCCGCTTGCGCATCAGGATGGCTTCGACCGCCTCTCCGCTGCCGAGCGCCTCCGTATTGACCGTATCGGCCTGCTCACGGGTCAACCGCTTTTCGGCAACAAGAGCAGAAAGGATATCTTGGGCAGTGGCAGGCATACATTTTTACTTTACATTGTGTACGATATAATGTAAACATGCATGCTTTTTTAATTACCGGTGGAACAAAAGAAAAACGTCTAGAGCAGGTTGCAGTATTACAAAAAGAGTGGCGCGTGTCTTCCTTTGACCGCATCGCTCTTGAGCCAATTGAAGGGACGATCGGCATCGCAGCGGCCCGGGAGTTTCAAAAACAACTCATCATCGCGCCCTACGGCTCACCGGTCAAAATGGGCATCATCTCCGACGCCCAACAACTCACTCCGGAAGCGCAGAATGCGCTGTTAAAAACCCTCGAGGAGCCGCCCCCGCACACGCAACTTGTCCTTGAAGCGCCCACAAGCGATATGCTGTTGCCGACCATCACGTCGCGCTGTCATGTCATCCATCTCAAAGAGACGAAAGAGCAATCGGAGGATGCCACGTCTGTCATGGCGGTCATTGATAAAATCATCCAAGCGCCCATCGCCAAGCGGATAGAACTGATTGACGAAATTTCCAAAACCCGTGATGAAGCAAAGCAGTGGGTGAGTGGCGCGATTGCGGCAGTACGCAAAACCATGCTGGAAGGGAAGGAAGGAAATGCCGCAAAAATCCTTCGCTCCCTCCTCACCGCTCAAAATCAACTCTCTGCCAACGTCACCCCCAAGCTCGTGTTGGACAATTTATTTCTTTCCTTTAAGCCGCGCGTTTTTCTTTTGTGAGGACTGAACCGGCAGCGTCCAGATGGTAGAGGAGCACTTCGCCGGTGGCGATTTCGACCGAAGCAATCTCCTCGTCTACCACTCCCTCCAAATGCTTTACCAGCGCCCGCAGGGTGTTGCCGTGCGCGACCACCAGCACGTTTTTGCCTGAGAGCAGGTGTGGATGAATAGTTTTTTTATAATACGGCACGACGCGGTCATGCACATCCTTGAGACTCTCGCCGCCGGGGATCGGGTAGTCCCAGCTCCTTCGAATCTTGGCGAATTCTTCATCACCCACAAGTTTTTTGATTTCCCACTTGTTTTTGCCGGTATGAATACCGTAGTGCCGCTCGTTGAGTGCATGGTGTGCCGTTATGGGAAGTTGCGCGCCAAACACGGTCAGCATCTCTTCAAGCGTCTGCCGTGCGCGGACCAGGCGCGAGGTGAATACGATGTGAAAGGTGAGTTCTTTGATAAGGATGGCTGCCTGGCGCGCCTCCTGCCGGCCGCGGTCGGTGAGGGAAACATCGGTCAGTCCGGTCCACAAGCCCTTAGCATTCCACTCGCTTTCGCCGTGGCGGACAAGAGCCAGCACACTATGTGATGTATTTTTGTTTCTTACCATAACATAGCCTTATTAGGCGCGGGGAGGCATACCTTTTCGAAGCATCGCCATGGCCTTGGCACAAAAGACTCTACGAAATAAAACAAAGGTCTGGACCTTGGCGATGCGAGAACCAAGGTGTGCCGACCTCAGCGCCTGTCCGTATGAACATGATTTTTGAGTGCCTCGATGGCCGGCAGCGTCCCTTTTTCCATAAATTCAAGCATCGCGCTGCCGCCGGTAGAGATGTGATCAATCCGGGCAAGAAGCTTTGCATCCGTAATGGTGGATATCGTGTCGCCGCCGCCGATAATGCTTTTGGCCCTGCTTTTGGCAATTGCCGCAAAGGTCGCTTTGGTGCCCGCCATAAACCGATCATCTTCATACAGGCCCATGGGCCCGTTCCAAATGATGGTTGCCGCGTCCTTCGCCATGCTGGCCAGTTCTTCTTGGGCGTGGGGGCCTATGTCAAAAATGCCCAGTGTCCCCGGCACGCGGTCAAACGGCAACACAAACGGCTTGGTGGTGCGGTCGCTGTTGGTGACTACCACGTCGCTGGGAAGCATCAGCCGCGCATGGACACGCGTTGCTTTCCAGAGCACGGCCCGGGCCATTTCAATCATCTCATGATCCACCTTCGACATGCCGACGCTTATCCCCCAGGTCGCAAAGAAGGTGTTGGCCACCGCACCGCCCAGGTAGACCGTGTCGGCAATATCGAGTAATTTCTCAATGACGCGGATTTTTTCCGGCGTTTTGCCGCCGCCGATGACCACCAGAAGCGGCCGCTTGGGCCGTGTCATGGCCCGACCAATCATCTCTACTTCTTTGGCAAAGAGAAGTCCGGCGAAGGAAGGCAGGTATTGCGTCACGCCTACCGTTGAGGCATGCACGCGGTGAGCCGTACCGAACGCGTCATTTACAAAAACATGGGCAAGAGCTGCCAGCTGCTGGGCAAACCACAGTTCGTTTTCCTCCTCGCCCGGGTAGAACCGCACGTTTTCGCACAGTATCAGCGTCCCGGTCGGGAGACCGCGCACTTTTGCTAACGCTTCTTTTTTCCAGAAATAATCCAACAACAGCACAGGCCTACCAATGAGCTGTTCCAGACGCTTGCCTACACACGACAGGCTCAACCGCGTATCATGTATTCCGTTGGGTCTGCCTAAATGGGAAACAAGGATGGGGGTCGCGTGATTGCGAAGAAGATGGGCAATGGTGGGAATTGCTTCCCGGATTCGGCTGTCATTGGCAATGGTCTGATCACCTGCAAGCGATACGTTAAAATCCACCCGCACGAGCACCCGCTTGCCTTCTATACGTGCCTGGTCAAGAGTGGGGATTTTCATAACGGCCGGGTAATATAGGAAGCCAAATCCACAAGCCGGTTGGCGTACCCCCACTC
>CAYIWI010000068.1:0-4665 GCA_964367065.1 uncultured Gammaproteobacteria bacterium | reverse complement strand
GGAAAACTGGTGGAGTATGAATTTGCTGCTGTTTTCAAAAACCGTGCGATGCGCTCTAGTTCCAAAACAAACAGAGAAAACGGGTTTTGGTACACAATGACGCGGAAAAACGCATCCCACCACGTCAGTCCTTTGATCGCATCCAGTCCCCAACCGTCGGTTGCCAACCGGTGTTCCACCACAAGCGAGCTTTGTATTGCTCCCGGAACATAGACAGCTTGACCCGTCCATCGAAGGATCGCGTTCCATGCTAGGGTGGGCAGAAGATATCCTGCAATTAAGGCCCACGCTTGACTGCTGGGGCGCTTGGGGGTCGCAAGCAGCCAAAGCAGTATAAATGCCGCGCCATAGTAGGCAAATACATGACGGCTAAATCCGATGAGAAAAACAATAAACCCTGCCAAACCGTAAAGCCACGGTTTTTTAGCCTTTGTCACAATCATGCTTGCCGCAATGGCTAACGTCGGTATGGCAACCGCGGTAAAGGTTTCCGGCATCCATGAATAGATAAAGGCATACAGCGGCGTGTACAAAGCCGCGGCCGCACCCACCAGCGCCGCAATCCCAAACGGCAGCAGCGTCTGTCCAACGACAAACAAAAGCACGACAAACGCGGCATGGAGGACCGGTGCCGCCATTGCAGGCGTCAATCCGTATCGGGAAAGAAACGTCGCATACAGCATGTACAGCGGCGTGCCGTGGATGTTGAGGGCCGTTATGTTATGCTTGATGACCCACTCCGGCTGACGAAACGTAACAAACAGCCCGCGTACTCCCGGTATGGCCTGCGGGTACTCCTTCCAGTCCGACGGTTCGTTATACGCATGAGTACCGATATAACCCACCCGCACCTGGTATGCGCCCCAAAACAGGAGGAAAGAAACGATGATAATCCCGATAGGTTTCATTGTATTTGGGCAGACACCATCCGTAGACCCGCCGGGTATCCCGGACCGATAACGACCAGTTGCCGCAGCATACTCCCGCGGCAATCAATTGTCGCTTGTATGGTCTGGCTGCCGTAATAATTCTCAAGAGGGATGGCTTCCATGTTCCACATCCCCGGCACGACTGACTTCGTATTCTTTACCTGTCTTTTCCAGTCTGCTTCTTCCGCGCACGCATACGCAAGCGTGACCATGCGGTAGCGGGAAAGTGTTGTTATCGACTCCAACGCTGCTTTGCCGGGAACATACCAGAGGTTTTTTTCTCCCAGTTCAAGCAGCTGAGCCGGTGAGTATTCCAGGGCATCAACCGCATCAATAACGAGTTCATCAAACGCCACCGGTTCACCGGTTGTTTGTGATACGGTAATCCGCAGCGTATCAGCCCACACGTGCTCTGTCGCAACGACGCGCAGCCGGCCGTTGTTCGGACTCCACCGGAACTCTGTCTCGTTGGCAAGCGACCCGACCAGCGTCTCCGCGCCACCTTGAAGGGATGCAAAAACGGAAAGTTGCGTAGGCGAATGGTCAGCCACCATGTTTTTGGGCGTATTGAAAACGACGCGGCCCAATCGTATGGGAAACGGTAAGCGTACGATGAGCGTGAGCGGCGTTTCAGACGCCAAAAAGAATTTCTCGTCCTTTTTTGGCGCAGGGTCGGATGCAAACCAGCCGTCACTCAACGATTCTGCCGAAACCCGCGGGTCTGTGGTATTGATGTTTGAGACGGAAACCCGTATCTCCTGCCGCAGGCGCTCCTGTCCTTCCAGTAGTCGGTTGACCGCCAAGCGGTTTTCTTCGGAAATTTCGCTCAACAGCCGGTCACCAAAAGAAAGCATCGGCAAGGTCGGAATGATTTCCTTCACTTTTGACAGCACCATCGGCGGGTTGACGCGCAGCTCCCACCAAAGCTGGTACGGCACACGCTTGTCTGTGGACGGGATGGTCGTATCCAGAAACGGAAACGGGATATCCCCGGGTTTTGCTATTTCCAATTGCATGAGTAACTGCCGCGGCATAATCGCCCGGGTGTCCACCCCGCTCCCAACCAATACCGGACGCTTCAGAAGCCATAGTCTCCCTGCGTCAACTGAGCGAAATTCCGCTTGCGCGTCGCCGAGAGAAAATGGTATCGCTTCGGTTGCACGCGTATCGTTTTGGTTCAGTTGATTTCTGACGAATGCTGAAATATCGGCAAATGCATGCGTCTCCGGGTTTACGTAAAACGCATAGACGGCATCCTTTCCATACGCGCCTGTTGCCATCAGCGAATCAAATTCTTCTTTATTGTTTGTGTAATACAATTCCGTCTCGCGGTAAAACCCATGCAGCCATCGCCAGTTGTTGGTATTGCTGTCAATGAGGTTGCGCTGGGGATTGACGGAGAAAAGTAGCTTTTTCCTCCCGTCGCGGGGCATCATGCGCAAAATTCCGCCGATTATCGCCCGTTCCGGATCGCTGATGACACGCACGATGTGACCGTGATGGAATATACTCACAGACGCATTTCCCCAAATAATGACAACCGACACACAGATACCTAAGAGACGAAGCCGACGCTTCTTGCGCAAGAGCCACACAACACATAAGGCAAACAACAACCCCAAACCGAGGCTTGCGGCAAACACGTACCGCGATCCCGGACCGTAGGGAGGCGTAATGCGCGCAAAATTCCAGTCAAATCTGGACAGATCGGTTGAAGCGGAAATATAAAACGGCACATAAAACAGGGTTCCCAAAATAATGGCAGTTGAAAAAAGAAGCATTCGGGACGTCGTACTCCGCGAGCGAAAAAAAGCTCCCACAGCAAGAAGAAGACAGACAACGAGGGCAACTTCTCCCACGAAAACCGTTATTCCCGCCCCCAGCAAAATGTCAGCATGCAGCCATCCCAGCGCATTTTTTATGAGAGGAAAAATCTTCGGTGACAACCCATTGGGTACCACCAAGTGAGCCAAGTAGTATGCAAGCCGCGCAATATAGTTACCGGTGACAAATGACGGAGTTACCGATCCCTGCGGGTGCTGCAAAAACGTGGTAATTCCTCCGGGCGTGAGCCGCGTGATGACGAACCCGTACCAAATCGCGGCTATCGGTAAACTTTGGATGAGCGTTAATCCTAACCGCCACGGTCTACCCCTCCGCGGCAACCAGAGAAGTACAAGGAGTGGGAAAAGAATGCCCGCAATCCGTACGAATCCCATCTTGATTGCCGCTGCAAAAAAAAGAAGGGAAAGGAGATAATATGCCGATATTCCCTTCTTCTTGTAGAGAACCATCGTCCAGAACGAAATAATTCCGGCACTCAACACCAAGGGCATCCCCTGCGCATTGGCTTGCCAGGTAAATACGTCAAGGAACACCGGAGTCGTTGCATAAAAAAGCGCAGCAAGAAGGGCAAGTGTTTTCCTCTCTGATAACGAAACGACAAATCCGTAAAAGAGAAATACTGAAGTGCTGAAAAGAACGAACGTCACGACGTTGTACAACCACGCCTTCGTGCCGAAAAGCAGAAATGATGCAATAAACGCTGCAAACGGATATCCGTTGATCAGGGGGTGAAAGGCAAACATTGTGTCGCCGTTGGTGACCCGGTACAGAATGGTGGACACATCCTCTGCAAAAAAGAAGTATCGCAACACCAATCCGTGCGCGAGGAGCGTAGCCAGAAGCAATACGGCAATCGGTACTGCATGCCGTTTGAGTATCGCCGCAACGTGAACCCTCTTCTTCAAGGTCACCAGCAGTGCAATTATGGCAACCGCCAACGGCAATCCCTGGTCCAGAACATACGCCCAGCCGACCCCCAGACGCGGCAGCAACCGCCAATACACTCCCCCCTGAAAGCTCAAGAGGGACAACATGACGATAATGAGCGTCCAACCAAGCATAAATTAATCCTTTTTTTGATAGACCGCGATGCTATCCAATCGCATGACTTCTCGGTATTCCTGTTTCATATACGCTAAGAACGGCCACGCGGATAATCCGCGCGAAAGATCAGGATGCGACCAATCAAACACGATGACCTTCGGAGGATTACCGATGAACACGCTGCTGGTGAGTTCGTACGGCTGTAAAACGAAGGGTGTAAAGTTCGTATATTTATTAACCGGTAATCTGTCCGTAAGTATATATATCATCTCGCTGCCGTAACTCATGATGCGGTCATTGGGAGACGTATTCATGGCAATCCACTCTGCGATACTGCGCTCATTCGCTCCGTAGTCCGTAAGGTACTGGCCCGGTGCCACACCGTTATCGCGGATAAAATCGATATAGGAACGCGTGTACGCGCCCGTCAACACACCAAATCCGAGAAATGACGCGAGGATAATCAGCTTGATCGTCAACTGTTGTTTCTTGTTGAAAAGCGCCCATAAGGTGTGGCCGGCAATGACAGAGATCAGGGCAAAACTCGTGAACGTGCGGTAGGAAAGATACGAAGGAAAAAGTGAAGGCACGAGTGCAATAATCAAGAATACGAGCCAGATTACCGTTTCTCTCTTCACTCCAAGACGTTTCCAAAAAAGCACCAGCGGAAGAGCAAGAACGCCGTACGCCAGCTCAATGAACAGTCCGTCGCCGTGCGTGATGAGTTCAAAATTGCGGTACGGGCCGATGACAGTAAAGAAGGAGTAGTACAGAAAATCATACAGTGCCCCGCGGAAAAAGAAATACAATGCAACAAACAAAACGGGGGTAAATACTCCCAATGAAT
>CAYIWI010000067.1:0-4696 GCA_964367065.1 uncultured Gammaproteobacteria bacterium | reverse complement strand
CGATAGTTTTGACCCCTGCGATACCATATGCTTTATCTATATCCAACACTTTTTTGTCTACAAAATATGGAATATCTAATCCCAGATATGACACCAACCCAACTTCTGTCCTGAGATTTTTTAACTCCTCAGGAGTCGCAAACACAAGCTCAGTCACGCCCGCGGCTTTTTTTAGCTTCTCCAGGTTTATCTGCGTATCAGCACGTTTGACTGCGGCAATCAGCCCTTTTTCAGTCTTATATACAATCGTCGCCATAGCATGGTCCATCGTGGCCCTATGAAATTTCATATGCGCCTCGATAGTCAACGGCAAATTTTCCGGCAAGGGAATAAACCGATAGGAAATATTTTTCTCTTTTAATAAGGCTTCAATTTTTTCGTTAAGTTTCATACATCCTCCTTTGTATAATACCGTTTTAATACGCTTTCCGCGAGTATTGAAAGCGAATCGTAAACCGGTATCCGATACGTAGATGGAAACACAAGCGGCAATTCTGTACATCCAAGCACAATGCCGTCAATTGAGTCATCAACATACCGCTCTGCTATATGTACAAGCTTACGCATTAAGGGATCTCTTTTTTCGCCTCCCAATACGCCGCGAATGATGTATTCAAGCTCCCTAAAATCTTTTTGCTTCGGCACCACACACGACACGTTGTATCGGGACAACGCCAATTGATACAGACCTAACCGAAGTGACGTCGGTGACGCAAGAAGTAATACGTTTGTGCTTTTCCCTACAACATCGTTCACGACTTCATCTACGACTGAAATCAACGGCTTATCTGTTTGCTTCTGTAAGCGATTACTCAGAATGCATGCAGTGTTGCACGCCATCGTAATGATTGTTGCACCATGCTCAGTCAGTCGTCGCACCCGACTCTCCAACATCCGTGCAGCCTCCTCCATTTTTTCCGTATTGCCAAGAAAATCCGGCACCGGCACAGAATCAATAAGAATCTCTGGGAAATCATCGTTGTTTCGCGCACCAAAATCCCGCCTTGCTCCTTCGATAAGCAAGCGATACAATTCGCAACTTGCCTGCGGCCCCATGCCGCCAATAACACCGATTATTTGTTTGTTATTCATATACACTCCTTAGCGGGTGAGGTAGGAACCGAGCCTACGATACGAGTTTTGGAGACTCGTGTTTTTCCAACTAAACTACTCACCCTTCATCCCATCAAAAAGCCCTTGCAAATCACCCACGACAACCGTGAGTCATTCACAAGGGCTCCGCCAGCTGGCGGAACGGTGCCACCTTGTTTCGTCGCCCTACAAAAAATCCCGCTTACACGCGGGATACTGTAAGGAAACCTCTTCTTACATGCTCCGCTTATTGCGACACATGGTGCCTTATTTTTACAGTTAGGCTTCTGGACTTGATTTAAGAGTCAGCTTGGGATGCTCCGGGACGTACCGTATGGTACATCCCTCCGTCTGGTGCGTCCCTGACCCGATTCCAACCCTCCGGATCAATGCTTTTATTCAACTATTTGAAACTATACCATATAGTCGCTTGACATGTCAAGCAGTATGTACTAACATTGTACGTACATATGCAATTACAAACGATTACCCAGTTAGGAAATAGCGACGCAGTTATCATTCCTGCTACTCTTATGAAAGACATAGGTCTCAAGCGTGGTCAAAAAGTGATCATGGATCGTCTTGGGGACACGGAAAATCTCGTCATAATCACCAAACCAACCAAAAAAGTATCTCAGTCTGCGGTGACGGCAGAGTTCCAAACGTGGCTTTCCTCGTTCCTGGAGGAAGACAAGTCCCTTCTTGACGATCTCGCACGGAGGTAATCATATGCGCTACGTCGATATTACCGAAGTGCACGAGATGCATCGCGCTATCATAGATAAAATAGGAGGAACTGCCGGTGTCCGCGACTTTGCCCTCCTCCACTCGGCCGTCGAACGGCCGAAGGCAACATTTGGTGGGGTTGATCTCTACCCCACGTTGTTTACGAAAGCAGCAGCACTGCTTCATTCCTTGTGTCTCAACCACGCATTCACCGATGGCAACAAACGGACCGCCTGGGGAGCAACGAAACGCTTTTTGTGGTTTAATGGCTATCATCTGCAAGCGCAATCAAAAGAAGGCGCAGACTTCATGATCAGAGTAGACAATGAGAAACCGGATATCAAGGACATCGCCTCCTGGCTCAAAGCGCACTGCACGAAGCGGTAAATCATCCCCTACCTTCCCTTACTTTCCCTTAATTCCCCCTAATCTCCCCTATCTTCCCAACCAAAAAAGGACGCCTTGTTCGCGTCCGTTTCTGCTTTGGTTGCGGAACCTCCAAAAAATCAAACCTTATTTTCTTGAGCTGACTTACTGTAAAAGTAGCAATCAATTGTTTCCGTAGGACTCGCAATCCACTTAATTGTCCCTGTCTTTTGATAGCCATTCTTTTCCCAGAAACCGAAGACATCGTTTTTTATGTATGGGTGATCAATACTTAATGGGACACAGAACAGAGTGCATCCGAGGTTTCTGGCCTCATGTTCAGCTGCTTGAAGCAACCTGGAATCAGCTTTTATGTCTTTGAAGTTCGTCGCTGTCGTAAAGGCAATAATATGCATCCATTTTTCTGTAATTGGATCGGAAATTTTTAAATCTGAAAAACCCTCAAGTTGCTGACCTGGCCCCATGACCTTGAACACGACAAATCCCGTAACGTGTCCCTCTGTTTCAGAAATGATGATTTTCGCGTGTTGAGAATGGAATTTTTGTTGAAAATAGTTTTTGTCAGCACCGTAGACTCCATACGCAGCGTGGTCTAAGGCCACCAGGCTGGGAATATCGTGTAGTTGACCCTCTCGAATACGCATATGTTGAAGTATAACAGAAACAAAAAATCCCGTTGTTACGGGCTAAATGTTCTTTGTTTCGGGGGTTATGGGAAACCAGAACCTGGTTTTTAAGCATAATAATCAGCTAGAATTTCTCTATAATCATTCACTTGCGCAAGTAGGACACACACTGTGGCTATTTAGTTTCGTAATTGGAAAATCTTGTCCATTTACGTTCATTGTTTTGTCAATATCACGCTCCATAATCCACCCTGTCAATGGCATCTCCTCACCAAGCGTCCATGTTCCATAGCCATATCCAGATTGCTCAGCTGGTATCCAACTGAATTCTTGCAGCCTTACTTGCCATACATGATTTTTTGGGGTTCCAACTTTTTGATTCCCACCACATGGGATGGCCCAAACTTGCGGAGGATGAAGATAATCCTCAAGTAAATCTGCCCGCATTGAAAGATCGTCCCACAAGTCATCTGGTACTCCAGGAGGTTTTGGAACATTCCTAAGATCTATTTCTACTCTAGATAACACAGCAGGAACATTATAGCACTTGACTAAGGAGGAATTAATCACAAGTATCATAAAATAGCGCCTCGTAAGACACTATTTCTTGGCTTGCACTAAGGCGAAGCCGAATGTGTTGCGGGAGTTACAAGAACTTAGAACCTAAGTTCTTGAACGGACTTACTGTAAAAGTAGCAATCAATTGTTTCTGTGGGACTTGCTATCCATTTTATCGTCCCAATCTTATGGTACCCGTTCTTTTCCCAAAAACCGAAGACATCGTTTTTTATATATGGGTGATCAATGCTTAGAGGGACACAGAACAGAGCGCATCCGAGGCTTCTGGCCTTATTTTCAGCAGCTTGAAGCAACTCTGAATCTGCTTGAACGTCTTTGAAATTTGTTGCTGTCGTAAAGGCAATGATGTGCATCCATTTTCCCGCAATTGGTTTAGTAACATTCAAGTCAGAAAAACCATCAAGTGGCTGGCCTGGCTCCATAACCTCAAATACGAAGAATCCTGTAACTTGTCCGTCTGTTTCAGAAACGATGATTTTTGCGCCTTGAGAATGAAATTTTTGTTGAAAATAGTTTTCGTCGGCACCGTAGGCTCCATAAGCAGCGCGGTCTAATGCTACCAGGCTGGGTATATCCCTTGGCTGACCCTCTCGAATGTTCATCTATTGAAGTATACCAGATACAAAAATAGCCCGTGTTGACGAGCTATTTTATGTTGGTTGCGGGGCCAGGAGGTGCGCCTGGTCTAGAAGATTATGAGCCTTCTGTGCTGCTCTACACTACCCCGCGGCACGTAAATTTCTTCGAAATAACGTGCCAGCTACGGCTGACTGACACGTCTGGGGTAATAATAGTCACGTTTACTCTTCATAGAGTATTACGTGACACTACCCCGCGGTTCTTAAAAAGAACAAAGGTATTATAGCAATATGAATGCTTATTGACAATGTGTACACTTTTTTGTACATTATTATCATATGGGCTACACACTTCCCGTTACCCAAGCACGCAGAGAGTTTCTTGACCTTGTCGATAAAATCGACGAGGAGTTTACTCGTGTTGATATTACAAAAAAAGGGAGGATAAAAGCCTCCATGGTTTCTCCTGACTATCTTGATGAACTTGAGGAAACCATCTATACACTCACGCACTCTATGGATGACATTCGTCGGGCAGAAAAAGAAATTGCCAAAGGCAACTATGTTACACTGGAAGAGTTTCTGAAGAACTATCATGCCGGCAAAAACATTCATCATTCCGAAAACCATTCAAAAAAACGCAAATAGACTCCCAAAACAGATACGCTTCCGGCTCCCCAATGCGCTCCTGGCGATAAAACAAAATCC
>CAYIWI010000066.1:0-4743 GCA_964367065.1 uncultured Gammaproteobacteria bacterium | reverse complement strand
GCAATGAGGACGATAGAATTCTCTCCTTCATCAAGCGTAATGTTCACTGAAAAATTACCGTTTGCATCTGCTTTCGTCTCCTTCTCATTTACAAACACCTCTGCCCGCGGGGCGGTCTTGCCGGACACCGTCAACGACGCGTTGGTGACGGTTGCGCCGTTTGCCGGCGAGGTAACCATAAGCGTCATGGTGCCGGTCGTAGAAGGAACCTGTTCCCCTGCGGATGGCGCTTCTCCGGACTTGGTCGTTTCCGCCGGTGCTGTGATGGGCGGCACGTCAACCCGTGATGGCCGCTGGCCCCTGAACCCCACCGCGATCAGGCTGACGATAACCAACACAACCAGTGCACCGACAACGACTTTTATATTGGTCATACGAAAATACTCCTCCCTGCTATTATTACGGCTCCTTTGTCCGCTTTGCAAGTTCCCGCATTTTGCGCCGGATAATTGCGCGTTTTCTTACGGTAAAAATAAACAGCATCCCAATGCCTGTCGCCACGGCCCCTGCAGTCAGAAGCGTTTTTTGCGGCAATTCTTCAAAAAATACCATGGCCGTATCCTGCCAAAATTCCAGGATAATCTCTTTGTCTTCCAAAAGCAATGTAAAAAGATCCCACGTGTGCCGCTCGGAAAGGCGAATCCACGCCTGTGCCAGAAAAACAAGCACGATGAACAAAAGTATCCCGACCGTCGCAGAAAACACTCGGATCCATCGCTTTGTCCGCTGCCGCTCCAATCGCACCACTCGTTCCATAACCGGCTTCGTCAAATCCATTGTCTTCATACGTTTAAGATATCCCGTAATTTCTGTTTGGCCCGCGCCAGGTGCGTGCGCACCGTGTTGACCGGAAGGCGTAAGGTTTTTCCTATCTCTTCATACGACAAATCACTAAAATAGTAAAGCTCGACCACGCGGCGATATTTTTCTTCCAGTTTGGCGATGGCCCTACGCACTCGCTCCCGCTGCTCTTGTGAGGTAATGCCGTCTTCCGGCGCTCCCGCATCCGTGTCGGCGATTGACTCGTCAATGGAAGCAGCGGGTTTTTTTGCCCGAAGCGATGAAATGGTGGTATTGCGGGCAATGGTATAGAGGTAGGAAGAAAATTTTTTCTTCGTGTCCACCCGGTCAATGGTTTTGTACAACGAAATAAACGTATCCTGCACCACATCCTGCGCTGCCTGTCCGTCGAAAATAATGCGCATGACAAACGAAAGAAGCTTTTGCTGATATCGTCGGATCAGATGTTCAAAAGCAAAAATGTCGCCCTCCTGTACCCGTCGCACCAACTCTTCGTCCTGTATGTATTCGCCCATACGACCTACATATTGTACAATAGAGCCAATGAAATCGGGTATTGTCGCCCTCATCGGCCGGCCGAACGTCGGCAAATCAACGCTTCTTAACCATATCTTGGGTCACAAGGTATCGATCACCTCGCCCAAACCGCAAACCACGAGGTTTAACCTGCAGGCGGTCTATGAGGATCATCGCGGGCAAATTGTGTTTATTGATACTCCGGGTATTTTTGCCAAAACTCCGGACACACTTTCCCGCCGCATCAATCCGCAGGCAGAACACTCCCTCTCCGGTGCCAACGCCGTCGTCTATCTTATCGACCATACCAGGGAACGCGATACGGAAGAAAACAAAGCGCTGGGCATCGTCCGCAAAGCCACGGTTCCTAAGATTTTAGCGATAAATAAAATCGACATAAAAAAGCCAACCCACATCGTGCAATACAAATTTATGGAGGACGAGGTAGATGCCGTGGTGCATGTTTCCGGCCTCGCTGGTAAAAATATAAATAGACTTGTGGACGCGATATTTTCATTTCTGCCGGAAGGAGAACAGCTGGTTGATACCAAAACACTGACGCAACCGGCACTGAATCTCGACAGCAAAACATTTATTTCGGAAATTATCCGGGAAAAGGCATTCCTGTTTCTGCGGCGCGAAGTGCCCTATACGCTTACGACCGCGGTCGATGACATCTCCGAACGAGCCAATGGCGTTCTCTATATTAAAGCAAGAATTCTTACTTCAGCAGACCGTTATAAGGCCATGATCGTGGGCCGCGGCGGTGTCATGATAAAAGAGATCAGCATGGCAGCACGGAAAGAACTGGAGACCGCAACAAACAAAAAAGTATATCTTGAGCTCACCGTAGAAACCGACCCGCACTGGATCGAACACTTATAAACGGGCAAGGGTTTCTTCACGACCAAGGATCTCGAGTGATTCCAACAGTGGTGGGCCGACGGTTTTGCCGGTAACGGCCACGCGAAGCTCCATAAAGACATCTTTTGCTTTAAGATTGACTTTTTCTGCTGCGTCTCGGATTGCTTTTTCCATTGCATCATGATTCCAGTCAGAGGACTGTAATGCTTGGGTTGCGATAGCTAATAGTTTTTGATCAATTGGTCGCTCGAACTCACCCGGTCGCTCAAAGAAAAATCCGGCAAGCGACCAAAATTCATTAAGCGATTTCATCCGCTCCTTCACCAATGGAAGGATTTGCTTCATGTTATAGTTTGTAATTTGACTAACGGCCGTTTGTCCGTTTACTAACTTTAAATCAATTTGGCGCATGTATACGTCAATAATCTTAATGAGTTCAGTATCAGTTTTCATTCGAATATACTCTCCATTCATCCATCGCAGTTTCTCAACATCAAAAATCGGTGCCGTCGTCTGAACGTCTTCGAGCTCGAATGCTTCAATCATTTCCTCAAGTGTAAAAATATCTTTCCCCTCTGGATGCGCCCATGCAAGCGTTGCTAAAAAATTAAGAATCGCTTCCGGCAAAAATCCTTGTTCCTTGTACCAGCTCACCCACACCGGATTTTTGCGCTTGGACAGTTTACTTTTATCGGGATTACGAAGAAGCGGCATATGGGCAAATATCGGCGGCCTCCAGCCGAAAAACTGATACAAAAGAATATGCTTGGGTGTTGACGATATCCATTCTTCTCCCCTGATAATGTGGGTAATCTCCATCAGGTGATCGTCAACGACGACCCCCAGGTGGTACGTAGGGAATCCGTCGGATTTAAGAAGTACCTGGTCATCAAGGAGTTTGTTTTCAAATGAAATGTCACCGCGGATAATATCTTTAAAAGTTGTCGTCCCTTCTTTTGGCACCTTCAGTCGAATGACATACTTTTTCGTTCTGAGTTCTGAATTCTGAGTTCTGAGTTCTCGACAGTGCCCGTCATACATCGGAGGCATATGTTTGGCTTCCTGGTCTTTTCTCATTTGCGCGAGTCGCTCCGGTGTACAGAAGCAATAGTATGCATGTCCTTTTTTGACAAGCTCCGCGGCATATTCTTTGTATGTCTTGAGCCGTTCGGACTGACGATATGGACTGTACGGTCCTCCTTTTTCCGGACTTTCATCCGGATCAAGTCCAAGCCAATGAAGCGATGTTAAAATGTTTTGTTCAGACCCTTCTACCAGGCGTGTCCGGTCCGTATCTTCAATGCGTACAAGAAACTGCCCTTGATGTTTTTTGGCAAAAACATAATTGATGAGGGCCGTATATGCATTGCCGATGTGGAGATCCTGACCTGTTGGAGACGGGGCGATTCTTGTACGTACAATTTTCATAACTGCTACGATTGATTCTATCATGTTGTCAGCTTATACTCATAATTGATGAGCACATGATCACGTGCTAGTCATGTTTTTTAATCACGTGCTCATCGCGAGCCTATGGCGAGCTTAACCGAAACCGCATACTATACCCGGCGGGTGATCAATTGGACCATACTGGCGCTGGTTGGCTACTTCATTCTCCGTCTCTTCTGGGGAATCTTCTCCGCGACGTGGATAGCCGTGTTCCCCCCAAAATCGCCGCCGCCCAACCACGCCTTCGGCAAATTGCCCGTACTCAAATTTCCCACTCCTGCCGCATCTCCGTCCGGCCAAATAACGTATCGCCTCGAAACCATTGAAGGTTCCGTCCCGGGCGCCTCTGCCTCGGCTACCGTGTATTTCATGCCGAAAATGCCGCCCAATCTGCTTGCGCTTACCAAAACCCAGGATTTTGCAGGGCGTCTGGGACTTGCCCCTGCTCCGATCGAAGAAACCAAAAACATCTACCGGTTTGAGGACCCGGATGCTCCACTTCGAAGACTGCGGTATGACATCGTCTCCAATAATTTTATCCTCCGGTACGGCTTTGAACAGGACACGGGCGTATTGTCAGAGCGCAATCTTCCGACGGGTACAGGAGCAATAGCAGAAGCAAACACGCTCCTTCAAACCTATGATTTATTACATCCCGATCTGGCATCGGGGAAACGTGCGGTTTCGTTTCTCCGACTCACCGGCAATCAGTTGGTGCCCACGTCCAGCCTTTCCCAGGCAGATGCCGTACGGGTAAATTTCTTTCGCCCTTCCGTGGGAGGCATACCCGTGGTCACTCCCTATCCGGACGAAGGACCGGTATCGGTGATATTTTCCGGAGCCACCAACATAAAACGGCGCATTCTCCAGTTTGCATACACCTACTGGCCCGTTGATACGCAAACCGCGGCAACCTACGCACTCAAACCCAGCACCCGGGCCTGGCAGGAGCTTCAAAGCGGCATGGGATATATTGCCCGCTATCCGGTAACCGGTGCCGCCGTCACCGTACGCAACGTAACTCTGGCCTATTATGATTCCTTCGAGCCGCAGATGTACCTGCAGCCGGTCTTTGTGTTCGAGGGAGATGACGGCTTTGTCGCCTACGTACCT
>CAYIWI010000065.1:0-4812 GCA_964367065.1 uncultured Gammaproteobacteria bacterium | reverse complement strand
CGGTAACAGTTTCTTTGAATGACACATCTCTGCCGAGCAAAAACCGTTCGCGGTAGGTGTACGTCCCCGGATCGAGGTTGGTGAACGTAACGGGCACATTTTCCGTGTGAGAGCCGCTGCGGTCAAAGTTCACCAGAAGGAGGCGGATCACATTGTCCCGGGTTGTGGCAAAGCCGGTGACCCACGTGCCCTCGCCGCTTACTGCCAGCCGCGTACCGGCCATAGTGTCGAGGAAATTGTAAACATAATACCGCGGTTTTGGTTTTTTCCCGTTGGTTTCATGCGTAATGAGCCCCCAGCCGCTGCCGTCTTCCTGCCCCGGACCGTCTTTGGGCTGGAAGGAAAACGCATACGTCGGCCCGCCTTGGATGAGTTGGCGCACCGCTGCGGCGGTGTGAGCCGCGGCATACATGGTGCCGTACGCTTTATGTTTATCGCCGGTAAATCCAAACTCAGTGATGAGCTTGGGGATCAGGGTATAGTTGGGGAACGGCAGGAGCCATGAAATGAGATTGCGCTGGTCGTCATCGAAGCGTTTGGGGTCCGGCAGGTACGAATGCCACGAGAGGAAGTCCACCCGGTTGCCGCTTTGAATAAGGGCCAGTATCCAGCTTTTATAAAGTCCCGTGGTTGACGGGCCACCCAGAAAGAACCGGTTGGTGTTTTGGGCATTTTTGGCGCCGATTGCCGCGTAGCGGTAGAGCGTCAGGTAATTTTTTTCGCCGCTATATTTCCACGAACCAAATTGCGCCAGATCCGGTTCGTTCCATACTTCGTAGTATATGCCGCTTAAATTTTTCCCATTTTTCCCGCTGTAGTGCTCGATGGTCCTTTGAACGACCAGCGCCCA
Organism: uncultured Gammaproteobacteria bacterium; assembly: GCA_964367065.1. Classification (GTDB taxonomy): domain Bacteria; phylum Patescibacteriota; class Microgenomatia; order UBA10105; family UBA927; genus JACREP01. The sequence goes on along the minus strand of CAYIWI010000065.1, from coordinate 3,962 downwards.
CTCATTCCAGTCATTGGGCGGGTTGATGCGGCTGCCGCCTGCTGCAATGACCGGCGGCATGAAGGAGAGAACGAGCAGGGGTTTGGCGCCGGTAGATACAATGGTATCCACACTCCTGTCCAGCTTGTCAAAATTAAAGGTTAAGGAGGAGCCGGACCTTCCGACCATATCATATGCATCAAAGATATGATCCAGACGGATGAGCTTGGGTTTGAGCGCCCGCACCTGATCGGCAACGGGTGCAAGCATGTCGGTTGCTTCTTCTCCCCCTTGGGAAAACGCGTGGTAAAAATCGGTTGCGACCGGGCCCAAGGTTACCTTGGTGTCGACTGTTATCTTGGCCGGGGTGCCTGCTGCGCGGGAAATGAGTATGACGGTTTGGTATGTGGCAAGCAGTAGGAGCGGCAAAAACACCAGGAGCGCGATCAGGGTAACCAGCGACGTGGTTTTGCTGGAAACGGGTTTTTCAAATGACAGTTGCATAGGGTTAACGGATAAAGATAGGAACCACTATACTGGAAGTTATCAGCAGTGTTCCTAACAGAATAAGAAGAATGGTCGGGGTAGTACTGCCGGCTATGGGGATGGCGCTTTCGCTGGCAGCTCTCCCGCCGCTTGCCACGACGAATGTGGTGGTGGCGGTCTGGGCGGTGCCGGTCGTCGGATTTTGTGCCGTGGCCACCACGTTGTGGGGGCCGTCAGCCAGAGGCTCCTGCGGGGTATAGACCCAGTTGCCGTTGGCGTCGGCGGTGACCACGACGGTTTGGGGGTCAGAATAAATAGTGATCGTGACGGTTGCCCCCGGCGGCGCTTTCCCTTTTATGGTCGGCTGTTCACTCGTGGTGCTGGTATTTTTGGCGGGTGCCAGAATTTGGACTGCGGAGGGTGTTGCCGCGCTTCCGCTTCCGGAGGCTTGCTGCGGCAACACGGTAGGAGTCGGCAGAAGGCCTGCCGAAGAAGAAGCTGCCCCGCCAAGCTGACCGGCGGCATCGGCATTGACCGTGACGGTTGCCGGCCGTGTCCCCACCAGGAGGTTGGTGGATCCTTCGCTTAAACTTCGAACTGCAGTATTGGCGGCAAAGCGGATAGAGACGGGAGTTCCGGTGGCCGCGATAGCCTTAAACCGGACCGTCGCCATCGTGCCCGTGCCGGTGACCGGCTGGGCGTTGGAGGGAGCTCCGACGGTGATGGATGCCGTGCCGCGATCCACAACACCGGAGGAAAGGATACTGGGAAATAACGTGCTGTTGGTAACGGTTTGGGCCTCCAATGCGTCCGGATCGTACACGATGTGGATATCTGCGCTGATGACCTGGTTTTCTCCCGTATCAATTTGTACGTCCACCGCAAACGTATCATTCACTTTTTTGGTTATGGTGGAAGGGAGCAGGGAAAGCGTTGTGGCAGGCGCTGCCTTTTTGCGCAGTTCCTGGCGCTGTCCCACCAGAAACACCGTCAGAGGAATTGCGGCAAGAAGAAGTATTCCGACGACAATAACTGCGAGTTTTTTCATCGCTAGTTTCATTATGGCGAATGAAGGATCAATTTGGCAATAGGTTTGAGGGGCTTGACAGGATTTAGCACTCGTTGTATATTACTGCTAATCAGCTATGGATGAGATCTCACAGCTTACCCAGCGACAAACGCTGATCCTCAAGGCGATTATCGAGGAATACATCGCCACGGCCCAGCCGGTGGGATCAGAGACATTGGACAAAAAATATTCGTTAGGCATTTCTCCGGCGACCATACGAAATGAAATGGTGCGGTTAACGGATATGAAGCTGCTTGCGCAGCCTCATACGTCTGCCGGACGATCGCCCACGCCGACGGCCCTCAAGTATTACGTCGAGCACCTCATGAAACAAAAGGATTTGTCGGTGGCAGACGAGGTGGCGGTGAAGGAGAAAATCTGGGATTACCGGCAGGAGGTGGATAAGCTTCTGCGGGAAGCTACCAAAGCGCTTGCAGAGAAAACAAAAACCCTTGCCCTTACGGCAACCAAAGACGGCGACCTCTATTATGCGGGTGCTGCCAACATTTTGGACATGCCGGAGTTCTACGATTTTGAACTGACGCACGATCTTTTGTCTACGCTTGATGAATTTGACTATTGGTGGAATTTGTTGGAGCACCAGACTGACATGTCTGATGTACTCTTGGGAGAAGAGCTTGGGTCCCGCGGCCATTTACCAGAGTGCGGGTTCGTGTATACGAAATTTACCAGCCCCCATGTATCCGGTGCCATCGGCATCGTCGGGCCGTCACGCTTGAATTACCAGAATATCGTGCCCCTCGTGCGCTATATGGGAGGCTTGATCGGAGAGTTTGCGAGTAATTGGTAAACACCAATGAAAAAGAAGCATGACGAACAACTTGAGGAGTTGAAGAAACAAGCAGAAGAGTGGAAAAACAAATACCTGCGGGCGCTGGCGGATTATCAGAACCTTGAAAAACGCACATGGCAGGATAAAGAAGAAACGCGGAAATTTGCGGTTTCGGTATTTCTGGAGCGGCTCTTGCCGGTGGTAGATACCCTTGAGCGGGCGCAGGGACATTTGTCTGATACCGGACTTGCACTGGCACTGAAAGAACTGACTGCACTGCTGGGCGAGTTTGGCGTTGAGCGGATGGCAACAGAGGGCCGGGCGTTTAACCCGCATGAAATGGAATGTATCGAGGTGGTTGAAGGGAAAGCAAACGAGGTAATCGAAGAGGTGTTGCCGGGATACCGGTTACATGGGAAAATATTACGGGTAGCTCAGGTTAAGGTAGGGAAGCAAAATGCCAAATGATGAATGCCAAATGCTAAATAAACGAAAATATTCATCATTCAACATTTAGCATTCAGCATTTCTTTATAAAAAGGAGGACAATATGAGCAAAATTATCGGCATTGATCTTGGAACTACAAACTCCTGTGTGGCGGTCATGGAGGGCGGAGCACCGAAAGTGATCCATTCGGCAGAGGGCCGCAACGTGATCCCGTCTGTCGTTGACCCCATCAAAAACATCGTGGGCGACGTGGCCAAGAGACAAATGGTTTTGAATCCCAAGTCCACCATCTTTTCCATCAAGCGCCTGATGGGTCGCAAATTTAGCGACAAAAGCGTGCAGTTTGACATGAAGTGGCTTCCCTATGCCATCAAAAGTGCGAAAAGCGACATGGCCGTGGTTGGGGTGGAAGGCCGGCAGTTTACGCCGCAGGAAATATCCGCAAAAATTTTGGGCAAAATAAAAGCCGATGCGGAACACTATTTGGGCGAACCGGTGAAGCAGGCTGTCATCACCGTCCCGGCGTATTTTGACGACAGTCAGCGGCAGGCCACCAAGCAGGCCGGAGAAATCGCGGGACTGGAAGTGTTGCGTATCCTTAACGAGCCCACTGCTGCAGCACTTTCCTACGGATTAGATAAGAAAAATGCTCACACCATAGCCGTGTACGACTTAGGCGGCGGGACCTTTGATATTTCCATTTTGGAATTGGGAGAGGGAGTCTATGAAGTGAAAGCCACCAACGGCGATACGCATTTGGGCGGCGATGATTTTGATAAAGTCATTCTGGACTACCTGGCGGACGAATTTAAAAAAGAGCACAGCGTGGATTTGCGCAAAGATCCGCAGGCTCTGCAGCGGCTGCGGGATGCGGCGGAAAAGGCAAAAATCGAGCTGTCCTCCTCTATGGAGGCAGAGATTAATCTGCCGTTTATTACCCAAGGCAAAGACGGGCCGTTGCATCTGGTGATGAAGTTAAACCGGGCCAAGCTCGAGTCATTGGTGGGAGACCTCATCACCAAAACGACCGAACCGGTGAAAAAATGCCTTGCCGACGCGAAAAAGAAAACGACGGACATAGATGAAGTGGTCATGGTGGGCGGCATGACGCGGATGCCCAAGGTCATTGAAACCGTCAAGTCCTTTTTCGGAAAAGATCCCAATCGGTCGGTCAATCCGGATGAGGT
>CAYIWI010000064.1:0-4848 GCA_964367065.1 uncultured Gammaproteobacteria bacterium | reverse complement strand
ATGGCCAAAAAAGATCAGCGACTTTTACTGGCACTCATCTGCACCGTGTGCAAGAGCCAGAACTACATAACCAACCGGAATAAAATCAACACGCCCGAAAAACTGGTGATGCGCAAATATTGCCGCCGCTGCAAAAAACATACTGAGCACAAAGAATCCAGTAAACTGGATTAATCATGCACCGGAACACGTTTCTGCTTATCGCCTTCCTTGCGGTGCTTGCGGCCCTTATGGTTGGCGTCAACATCGGCAAACGACTATCGACAACGCCGCAAGGCGAATCCTCTCAAAACACTACCGCATCGCCGACCCCGTCACCGCAAGCAACAACCTTTATATCGTACACCAACACAACGTGCGCGTTTTCCATCGAATACCCCGATACCTTAACCATCCTGGACAGCGCATCGGGAAGCGCGGTCCTGACGGACCGCAATAATGCGGGCGACAGCATTGCCATCACCTGCCAAAAGGACATCCCGCGCTCACCCCTGCCGCAGGAATTAATTGAGACGGTCGGCGTCTGGAACAGCGACCGCTCCGCCACGATCAGCGCCAAACTGTATCACGACGCATCCGCAAAAGACGGGAAACCCATGGATGTACTCATCTTCCGCCATCCCAAAACCGGCCTCGACGTCTTCCTCGCCGGCTTTGGAACAACGTTCCAAGAAGTGATTTCTTCCATCAAAATCCTTCAATAACGTATTTTTCAATATTTTCGTTGTGCTTTCTGTTCATATACCACATTCACGTATTTTGTGCGGCCGCATTTTTTTCGTGAATCAAGCAAGATGAAAATGGTCTCTTAACGGCCTATCTTCTTCTATTTTCTCAACCAAAAGATATCGAACGGTAAATGCTACGCCATATAATTCTCTCAAAAACTCTACCTCATTAAAACACGGATATGGGGATACAAAAACACTCTCCTGCAAAAAATATAAACCTAGTTGTCGAATTCTCATGCGAAAAATATCTCGCGTATGGTGATAACTCTCAGGAATATCAAAAATAATCACACGCCATTTCCCGTCCCATTTCTTTGGCGTTAATAGTTTCATCTTACCTAGCTGATACGTAAGAGCGCGACGCATCCCTTGTTTCGTAATTGTTACGGTTACAGTATCGCCTTTTCCTTTCACCGTAACATATTTTTGTTTTTCAAGTTGTTTTGTTACCTGCATTATTTGCCAACGCACATAGGGACGCTGACCTAACAGTACGCTCTCTATACCAGCTTTATCAGCGTTAAAAAGATACAGCAATCCTAATTCTCCCGCACGTGCAAGCATGCCGAGAAGTTCTCTCCGTGATGGAAATTTCTTCCCATTTTGTTGCAATAACGGCGTTGATTGAAACATTGCAGCAACCTTCTTCCAATCAATGGGCGCATAAAGCGGCATGGTATATTTACGTCTAATCTTTCGTGCGGTTGCCATAGATTTTTTTTATACTATCCTCACATCAGGATATCTTTTTGATCCACGGAAATCAAGCGGCCGCATTTTTTCCGTGAATTCATATTTTGAAGCATTTCCTCATTTATCAGATCTGCTTTCATAAGCTTCTATAAATGAATAAAATGGTATAATACCCATAGCTCTAGGCCTGTCGTTCAATGGTAGGACAGCGGTCTCCAAAACCGCTAATGAGGGTTCGATTCCTTCCAGGCCTGCCACCGGACAACGTAACAGGATAAAATTGGCCTATAATTGAATCTCCTCCCCTTGCCTGATATACTTCCCCCATGCCACTTCTTGAACATGAATATGATCGGCGTGGTGACCCACGCGACCTGCAACAGGATGTTTCGCACGAATACTTAGGCCGGGCAGTGGCGCAATATATTACTACGTTGGCCGCACACCGGAAAATTACAATTCCGAGCCATTCAGCCTACCTCGCGCTGGCTGCCGGCGACGCCATCCCAGAATGTGCATTCGCTTCAGCCTTGAGCATTCCATTTTCAAATGTTACGCTTGTTGACAGAAAAATAGATCCCGAAATACAACAGTTGTTGCATCCTGGAATACAAACCGTGCGCTCAGGCCTGTTTACCTATTTGCGGGATACGACTGCAAAATTTGGCTTTATTACCATGATCGGTGGAGACTATATTGTCTATCCCAGAAACCGCCTGGAGACCCTCATAGAACTGCTTTCTCGGGTCACCGAGCCGGGAGCCCTCGTGTGTGTTGAAACGGATCTAAGAAACGATCCCACCTTGCCATGGCAAACGAAAGGTTTTACCTCTCCTGATGACCATTACGATATGCTCAAAGTATTCAGTGGGCAAGCATAATTAATTTAGCGTGCGAGTTGCAGGAATGCGCGGGAGGGAAGTTCAAGCCAGTACGAAGGGCCTTTTGCGCCCTGCTCGGTCTTCGTGTAGATAATGAGAAGCGTCGGCGACGCCCAACCCGTTACTTTATCAAACAGATATCCGGTCTTACGTGCGTCGAATAATGCTCCCACATCCAGCGCTGTTTGCCCGTCGGCAAACGCAGCGCCTGTTGATTGCAGAACCAAAAATTTCTCCCCGGCCGGACCTTTCTCTATCAAAAATACATATGTGCCGTCCGGAGACCAGCTGTTATGCAAATCAAGGCTCGTCCCCGCCGCTAGGGTCTTTTGAAAAATCAGGTGCTGATTGGCTCCGTTCGCGTCCGCGGTAAAGACAAGGTAAGTCGTTGATCCGTCCGTTTGGCGAGCCGCCTGCAGGCGGAGTTTTTTCGTTCCGTCTATGGAGGCTTCCTCCCGGGGTATCGGCGTGGGCGTAGGCCGCAACAGGACAATCGGCTGTTCGGACGTTGGCGCGGCGGCTTTTTGCTTTGTGATAAAGAAAACTCCCGCTCCTGCAAGTAAAACAAAAGAGACCAGAACAATCGCGGATGCCTTCATAATTTCACTATACCACAAACAATCTCACTGAGGTGTCAACAATTTTCGGATCTCTTTTACGTCCTGTGCAATCTGCCGCGCCAGGGCTTCCGGCGTGTCAAACGTCAAAATATCACGCAACCGCGTCACCGCAGTAAGCTCAATGGATTCTTTTTCCACCCCGACAAGTTCTGCCTCCGTCACATCCAGCAAAAATACCTCAAGGCTTTTCGCCTCTTCGGCGAACGTCGGCACCGGGCCGAAGTGCAGGGCGCCGGCATACCGCTTACCCCTGATGGTAACCCACGCAGCCCAAATTCCCTCCTGAAGCGTACACCCCTCAGGAATCTCCAAATTGATCGTGGGGTACCCCAACAGCTTCCCCCGTCCTTTCCCTTTCACTTTATGACTAACGATCTTCATGAAACTAAGCGCGCGGGGAGCTCGGACAAATTCAAGTTTTTCACCGAAGGGGCCAGCCGCGCCGAAGGCGAACGGATGGATTGAAAAACTTCTGAATTTGGACGAGCGACCTCAGCAGCGCCGGCGACACTTATTGTACAATATAATGGAAGTTATGATACTTTCCTGTCCCAATCGCGACGGGTTTCTGAAGACCTATGCCACAACCGGTAAAAACGGTTTACCCGTCGCGTATCACCGCTGCCCCCACTGCCGCGGGTATTGGCTCTCTGCTTTTGCGGCAAATTTTCTCTCTGACGTTGATATCGAATCGCAGCATCTCCCTGGTCCGCTTCCCATATCCCACCACCGATTTACTCCCTTGTGTCCCGAATGCAAAACCCCGCTCCATGTCTCCCGCGACTACAATGTACCTTCAAGCGTCACTGCCTTTCGCTGCCCGGCAGGTCACGGGTACTTCTTCCCCAGCGGCGAACTCACCAAATTTAAAACCGCCCAACAGGCAAAAATCTCCTACCACAAACTCTGGAATATTCCCATCCCATCAGTATCAAGCGTGTTATTAGTCTCGGTCGTCATCATTCTTTTTGGCGGCATCATCGCCACCACCATCGCCATCCGGCAGCAACAAACCAATGTGTCCCAGGCCCGACAACTTCTGGTTTCTCACTCAACATTGCCAACGGCCAACGCTACGGTGTTTTTTGTGGCAACCACCAGCGTCCCGGCTACGGTCACACTCCATATTCCGTCCGCCAACGCCGCTCCCGTTCTCATGGAAACGACGGACCGCACCACGCATACCGCCACGGTTTCCACCATCCCGTCCGGGACGTTCTCCTATTTCTTTACCATTACCGTCAACGGGAAAACGGTACAAACCGAGATGTTTGTGTTTACTGCCCGCTAGCGCGGATTTTCCCCCTGCCCCACCGCTTCCAATTGGGGTTAATTTCCCCAAGCGTTAAAAAGTCATCGGCGATATCAAAAAGGTAGTGGAGAAGCATTGCGCCGAACAGAATGACTCCCACGCGCCATTCATAGAAAGAAGACACGAGCGCCAATCCCAAAAGGAGCAGCATAAAATAGTAATTGTGCCAGGAGAGGTTGGTGTTATGCTTGTGTCCTGTTTCCATAAAGAGCGTGACTAACCGCCATTGTTTGTCTTTCAAAAACGCCTTAATCTGTTTTGCATACCCGTCATTTCTCCCGTATCCCCAAAAATAGATCATGTGATCCACGTCGGGAAGAAGCGACCCGAAGACGGAAAACCCGATCCAGCGCAGGTTTAATTCGCCCCACCGCTCGCGCAAAAACCACGCCCACACAAGACCCACAAGCACATGGTACCACTCGTGCCGGGCATGCCAGAGAATAAATCCTATGCCTTTAATGCGTGCAACACCCCGTCGCATATCTCACCTATCATACAGGATCTATTTTCGTGTTGACAAGGTGTACCCGCTCCTTCATAGTAAACAGAAGAGGTCGCATGAAATTTACTTCTTTTGAAAAGGCGTGGTTGCGGATCATAGGGTTTTT
>CAYIWI010000063.1:0-4898 GCA_964367065.1 uncultured Gammaproteobacteria bacterium | reverse complement strand
CACTTCGTGCACGCCCAATATCGTCTGGCCGAGAAACTTCTCTCCGACGAGCAGCGCTCGCAGGTTTTGAACTACCTGGGACTGGATGCAACAGTGCTTTCCATTGACCGGCAGTATGAGAAAATTTATCAGGGACTGGCGGATGGAAAATACAAGAAGCAAATAATAGACACGATAAACGCCGGTACCTACCAAGATCCCCGTTTGAACGTCGAAATCATTGGTCAGAGTACCAACCCGAGAGCCCAATCTGTCTACGAAGCCGTTGCCAACAGTCTTGACGCTCTCGGGTTTTCTATTGGCCAGTTTGGGAAAGGAGTCAAACAGATCATCGATTGGTTGGAACCCACGGGCAACGACAGGATTGATGTTTTTACCAAACGCGTAGACGGAGAGCCGTATCAATTGACAATTCTTAAAGACCCGCAAGGACAGAACTACCTTCAAATTAAACGGATAGCATTAGATACCTATCAGAGTGTTGTTGGAAAACAAAATCAAGGAACTGGCGTACGGGTGACCACAAAATCTGTTATCCCACGTACGGAAGGAGATCTGGACGAAAAACATCGTAATTCACAGGATGCACTTGTCGCCGGCATTCACAAACGCTTTCCCTTTGTCACTGATGTTGCCGTTACTACCAGGAAAGCCGGAGAAGCCACGGCGCAGAAGGTGAACGGTTTTGAAGAGAAGAAAGTGATTGTGCCGTCCGGTATCCCAGCGGTCAAGCCGGCGACCGGCGACCGGTTGATTCGGTTAGACATTTCCGATCACACCATTACCGTTGTCGACAACGGATCGGGTATGGACGCTCCAGTGATCTCCCGTATGTTTGTACCCAAAGAGGGAACCAAACATCCGGAGCCTTTGAGCGGCGAGGCGGCAGTGGCAGAGCTTGCAAAGGTAAAAGTAGTGCAGGATGAGACGTTGCCGCACCGAATTTCTTTTGCCCGCAATACCGAAGTGGTCGTTGCCGTTGATATTCCCGAGGATGTTGTCGACGGGGCAACCGCCAGAGGCGGCCTGATGCTGGAGTTAGGCCGTCTGGCCGATGTTCCCGAATCAAGGGATAGTATTAATATTCCCCTGGATCTCAAGTCCGGGCAGAAGTCGAATTTCCAACTCGCAGCAGAGTACGCCATTGGTCAGATTATTCAACATCCGAGCCTATCTGCCGCCCAAAAGGCGATGTACGTCAACACGCTTGTTGTGGGCCTGGACGGGTTAGTAAAAGGCAACGCGAACTACGCCCACGTCGTTAAGTCAATCAGGGCAACCGCCCAGCAGAATCTTTCGCCGGTCATTGCAGAGCTTCGCAGGGAGGGATATGTGATTCTGCCCCATGAGAAACAATACGCTAAGCTTGCCATACCAAAAGACAAAAAGCCATTTTTTCTTCACGAGTATCTCTTTGCCTGGCAAGGAGCGACGAGCCTGAAGGAAATTGGCGCTACGGTTGTCCCCGGCATAGTGCTAGGCGGAGAGAAGCGGTTGCCGCTTGTGGTGGTGCCCTTCATTGACGAAAGCCTGAAGGAAGTGAATATTTTCAACAGGCTTTGGCATACGTTAACCGGTTCGGAGCGGTTGCCGATTATTACCACAGATCGGTTCATTGCCATCCCCCAGCAACTCGGGAAGAGATTGGTGGATATTGCGAATCTTCGTGTGACCGGAAAGATCACCAAAACGCAAGAAAAAGAATTCCTTTCGCTTGTTCAACGGGTCAACATTCTCACCGCCTCCGAAGTGATTACTTCTTATGAAGTGGGAAAGACGAAAGAAAATGTCGCGCTTGCTACACTTCCCGAGTTTGAAAAAAGCGCGGGCGCGATTGACTCGATGGCAGTCAACAACTTCCTCACCGCGCCGCCGGTCGTCACGGGTGTCAGCACCGAGCGCACAACGGTGCGCGTGCCTTCTGATGCGGTGCAGCGGTACACCGTCAAGGAGGGAAAAATAGTGGAGATTGGGTCTCTGAAAGAAGTGACATGGAAAGCAAATATTGATGCGGTACAAAGCATTGAGCCGATAGCCAATGGCCACTATCTTGTTCGAACCGCGAAAGGCGTCAGCATTATTGAAATATTGCCAGCCGGAGAGGTTCCTGAAGTTTTTCTTGCAAGTCTAGATAACCCCCCGAAATTTTCTCCGGACGGCCGGTTTGTTTATGTAGGAGGTCATCGCGGCATAAATCTCAATCAAGCGGTCTATGATCTGGTTACCAGAAAATACCATCTCTTGGACGCAAACTTTCAAACGGTAGATCGCCTTGGAGACATTGTGCTCAATAATGCCGTAGAGTATACCGATCTCCAATTCACGAAAGACGGAAAATATTTAACCTACCTCCATAAAAATTTAATGAACGGTGCGCAGACCTTGGAGGTAGTTGACCTGAACACTAAAACTCCTTTTTACACGATTCCCATAGCCGCAAAGGGTTCCATAACGTATCAAGTTAACCCCTTTGCCAATGTGGCCTATCTCCGGGATGAACAAACAGGGAACATGACCCTTTTCGATATCGAACAACGTTCTCACATCCTTCCCATTGACCGCATAAAGGCACTCCATACAGACTCAACGGGTAGGTATACAGCACTGATTACGGGGTCAGATGAATTAATAGTCTACCTTCATAAGTCCCACAAAGTGTTTACGGCTAACGATGTGCCCGGGCAAAAGCGAATTCTCAATGTTGCTACCGTGTGGTTTGAGGGAAAACCATATATAGAAGTTACAGTAGAACCGCAGATGGCCTACTTTATTGATCAAGAAACAGGAGTTATTATTGATCAAGAACCGGCAGGCAGACAAGAATATTTTGAAGAGTTTTCGTCTGATGGGAGCGTTCGGGCATTCTCAAACATTGTAGAAGAAAAAAAACTTCCCCAATTGGAACCTGAAATAGGAGGAAAAGACACGTACCCTGGTTTTGCGCCCGATCCCTTGGGCAGGCTCGACGAGAAAGGACTGTATAAGCATCCCCAGTTCGAGTTGTTTATCAATAATGCCGACCCCACGTGGCCGGTTGGTGTCGATCCAAGAACGGGAATACGATTCAAGCTCAGAAAGGGGGACGAGGTAATTGGGTATAAAAAAGAGAAAGAAACGCTGTATGTGCGAGATGAACTCGGTGGCATAGTAAAGTTACGCCCGGATCCAGACAATCCAGCAGATACACTGATAGTTAGCATATCTCCCGTGCTCATTACTGACGGTTTACAACGACCTCGGTTTTTCGTTGGAAAAGACAGAAATAAGCAATATTGGCTTGAGGATCTTTTAGATACCGCAAGCAATGTCGGTACGCAGCTTGGGTTGGACGGAAGATATAATTCGGTTACCTATGACGGCAGGTATTTTGTCTTTGCCGACATGACAACCGGTGAGGTTGTTTATGTGAATCCCCTCAATCCCAACAATCCGGTTCATGTAACCCGGGAACCTTCAGGGTCGCGCACCTCCTTCGGCACCGTTCCTGCCGATGCGGGGCAGAAGTACGTGCTGAAAAACGGCGTCGTGGTAGAGGCTGGGACTGGGATCAATATACAGACGAGAAGCAATGTCGAGCGTCTCGAGCCCTTAGGCAATGATCATTACAGAATTTTTGATAACGGGCACGACAGTATTATACAAATTAGGCCGGACAAGAAGACGTACGTGCCAATAATGGTCCAGCAATCCGGCCAAACAAAGATAAAGATTAGTCCGTCCGGCCGGTTTGCGTGGGAAGAATCACCAGATGGTGTTCATGACCAGGCTGTTTACGACCTACAAACGGGATCGTGGAGCAAGCTGAACGGCGAGTGGGCCCAGAATGAAGAGTCACCATTCCCAACAGAAGGAGAATCGTACACAAATGTACAGTTTAGCCAGGACGATAAGTATGCCGTTTATCTGCATAATAGCGGCCTCCCAGTCCTCTGGGCGGGGGTGGTTGATTTTGAAAAGGGAACGACCAAAGAATTTTTCTTACCGCATGATAATTTTGAGTTAAAGATCCATCCTACGTTTCACGTAGCATACCTTAAGGATCTGCGGACCAACGAGCGAACACTGATCAATCTGGAAAAGCCCGATAATGTCGTAAAAGGCAAGGTCTTGCACACCGACTCGGCCGGTCTCTATACCGTAATCGTTGACGAAAAAGGTGGACTATCAGTCTATCTTCATAAACAACAGCGGATAATTGACGCAACAGATTTTGCAGATACGAAGATTGGGGCTGTGAAAACAGCATGGTTTGGTGGAAAGCCATATCTTGCCATCACCACGCAAAAAGACCGATTTTATGACTTGTCCGATCCTGCCTCCAAACAAGTTGACCTTGGGGGACCGCCAGACCTTGTTGAACAGTATACTCTGGGCCAACAATACAGTGTGATCTCGAATCTTCTGGCCCGGCAACTAAAGGCAAGCATAATTGCGTCCAGTCTCGGCGAAACAGAGCCTGTGGCGAGCGCTGTCAAGCACCCGATGTTTGACCTCTATATTGATCGAAGCGATGTACTTGTGATCAACCTGACGGATCCCCGCACAGGCTATACATTCACGATTAATCCCGACGATGAAATCGTAGCGTATAAACCGGAGATAGAGTCGCTCATCGTACGAAATATTGATGGTAAGGTAACCTATTATCGGTATGAAACGGGCGCAGGACAAGGAGTGCAGATTGGGGAAGAGGCGTTTGCAGCTGCAGACCGCCCTACAACTCCAAACTACATGGTCACGCTTTCTCAGTTTGGGTTCTTTCTCCATGATTTGCGGCAGCGGGATCTTCCTTCGTTTCCGGTTGGAGATGTTGCCGCGGACCGTCGGACCCACGTTCACTTTGACGGCAAGTACTTCGTGTTCAATAACGTCGAAACCGGCGACGTGGCCTACCTGGA
>CAYIWI010000062.1:0-4927 GCA_964367065.1 uncultured Gammaproteobacteria bacterium | reverse complement strand
CGCGGGTGCAAGGCAATCACGGAAAGCGGCGGAGCAACCACTGCATCATACCGAATCGGAACGACACGCGGCCCTGTTTTTCATACGGACAGTTTTGAGCAAAATCAGAAACTGTACGAATTTCTAGACAAGAATCTAGTGTTCCTACAATCAGTAGCCGCAGAAACATCTGGGCATCTAAAGCTGACCGGTCTTATGTCGCGCGCCATCGGAAGATATCAATTCGTACGTTTCGTTTTCGATACGCAGGATGCGATGGGTATGAATATGGTAACGATTGCGACGGATGCATTAGTTTCCCATATTGAAGAAAAAACCGGTGCAACCTGCACGTCCCTATCCGGAAATTTTTGTGTCGATAAAAAGCCCGCATGGCAAAACGCGATCAGGGGTAGGGGTATTGAGGTTTGGGCGGAAGTTACTATTCCAGCGTCAGTACTGGCCCAAACACTCAAATCAACAGCCAAGGCCGTCTTTGACACATGGCTTGCCAAATGCATGGTGGGAAGCGCCGTGAGCGGATCCATGGGATTTAATGCGCAGTTTGCCAATGTCGTTGCGGCACTATTTTTGGCAACGGGCCAAGATCCTGCACATGTTGTGGAAGGAAGCTTGGGAATTACGACGTGCGAGGTGATTGGCGAAGACTTGTATATCAGCGTTTACCTTCCTGATCTCATGGTTGGAACCGTTGGTGGCGGTACGGGGTTGGCGACGCAAAAAGAAGCGCTTGAACTATTGGGTGTGTATGGAGGAAATAACGGGAAAAACAGTCAGCGTTTTGCAGAGATTGTCGGTGCAGCAGTATTGGCAGGGGAGATTTCGCTCTTATCGTCACTAGAGGAAGGGAGTTTGGCAAAAGCACACCAAACTCTTGCCAGGGGCAAGCGATAATATGGTTGGCATTGTTTCTTACGGCACATACATACCCCAATACCGCATAAGGGTTGCGGACATAGCCGGCGCGTGGAAAAAAGAGCCGTCGGAAGTCACGGGCGCTTTGGGGGTCGCAGAGAAGTCTGTACCGGCAATCGATGAGGATGCCGTGACGATCGCGCTGGAAGCGGCACTGAAAATTTTTGAAGACAAAAATTTCCAGTGTAAACCTTCTGATATTGAGGCGCTTCTTGTTGGGTCGGAGAGTCATCCGTATGCGGTCAACCCCACATCAACGATTGTTGGGGAACTTCTGGGCATCGGAAATAACTACTTGGCCGCGGATTTGGAATTTGCGTGCAAAGCCGGGACTGCAGGCATGCAGGCGATTGCGGGATTGATCCAGTCCGGACACATACGGTACGGACTCGCGATTGGCAGCGATACCGCACAAAGTAAGCCCCATGATGTGTTGGAATATACATCAGCTGCGGCGGGAGCGGCATTTCTCCTCGGAGGTGAGAAGGGGGAAATAATTGCAAAACTTTTGGCGTATACTTCCTTTTCCTCGGATACGCCGGATTTCTGGCGACGGGATGGGATCCGGTACCCCTCTCACGCCGGCCGGTTTACCGGCGAACCCGCGTACTTTGCCCACGTGATGGGTGCCGGTCTTCGTCTGCTTGCGCAGACTCAGACTAAACCTTCAGCCATTGACCATTGCGTGTTTCATATGCCCAACGGCAAGTTTCCGCGCGATGTTGCCAAACGTCTTGGATTTACGCCGGAACAGCTTGGTCCGTCGCTCGTAGTGGATCACATCGGCAATCCGTATTCCGCCTCCTCAATACTGGGCCTTGCTGCAGTACTGGACATTGCCCGGCCAGGGCAGAAAATTTTCATGGTGTCCTACGGGTCAGGTGCGGGAAGCGATGCATTTTTGTGGGAGGTTACAGAAGCAATATCAAAAATCAAAAATCAAAAATCAAAAATGAAGAGCACAGTGAAAGATCAAATTGAAAAGAAAACATATGTGGATTATGTGGGGTATTTGAAGCAAACGCACAAAATATGAATATTTATATTGCAGGTGCTTCTACGACAAAATTTGGAGAATTATGGGGAACCTCTCCCCGGACGTTGGCGCGGCAAGCAGTAGCAGGAGCCTTTGCGGACGCAGGAATCAGGCCGCAGGCTGTGCAGGCGCTCTTTGTGGGCAACATGCTTTCCGGCATGTTGGGTGGTCAGGAACACTTGGGCGCATTTTTTGCGGAAGAGTTGGGACTCCACGTTCCGGCTTTTAAAATCGAAGGCGCATGCGCGTCCGGCGGCTTGGCGATGCACACAGCGGTCCAAAGCGTGCTCTCCGGACAATATGAAACAGTGGTTGTGTTGGGTGTGGAAAAAATGACGGACCATAAGCCGGAAGACGTGGCTACAGCGCTGATGGGTGCGGGAAGCGAAGAGGAGCGATTGGCGGGCGCGACGTTTCCGGGACTCTATGCAGTTCTTGCCCGGGCGCATATGCAGAAGTTTGGGACGACAGAGGAACAGCTGGCTGCCGTGGCCGTAAAAAACCATTTCCATGCAAGCTTAAATCCCAATGCTCAGTTTCACAATATCCTTACCGTTGAGGCTGTGATGCGAAGCAGCAAGATTGCCGATCCGCTGAAACTTCTTGATTGCTCTCCGATCAGCGATGGAGCAAGCGCGGTGATCCTCACCGCTAAAATCAAAAATCAAAAATCAAAAATCAAAAATGTTGAAGTAATTGCCTCTTCAGTGGCGACGGATACGCTTGGTCTTGCGCAGCGACAAAGTCTTACCGAGCTTTCTGCCACGAAACAAGCAGGGGAAAAAGCTTATCATAGTGCAGATATTTCGCCCAAAGACGTGGACGTAGCAGAGGTTCACGATTGTTTTACCATAGCGGAAATACTTGCAATGGAGGATTTAGGATTTTTTGCGAAAGGGAAAGCTGCTCACGCCATTGTAGCGGGCAAAACACAGATGGGAATATCAAATCATTTAGTTGTCAATCCCTCGGGCGGACTAAAAGGTTGCGGTCACCCGGTTGGCGCAACAGGCATAAAACAGGTAGTTGAACTGGTCGAGCAACTGCGCGGGACCGCCGGCAAACGGCAAGTGGATGGCGCGCGGATTGGGCTTGCCCATAACGTTGGAGGAAGCGGGGCAACGGCTGTGGTACATATATTGAAAAGTTAATTAGCAAGTCCAGCAGGGCCAGTTACTTAGAAAAGCAACATGTTTTACTAAGTAACTAAGTAACTCGTGTTGCTTGCGTTGCTATTTTTTATGCAAAGTCCGGTAAAACTTTGGCGAAATCAGAAAAAAATTTCCGGTTTAATTGGGAAGACCGGAAGGATTATCGCATTTACCCTGATACGGGTGCCGCCTGCCGGGTTTAGCGACCAGGCGCCGTATCCGGTGGTTGTGGTGGCGCTTGATGAGGGTTTGAAGGGTAAACGCATTACTGCGCAATTGGTTGATTGGCAACCGGAACATCTTGCCGCTGGCCAAAAAGTAGTTACCATTATCCGTCGCGTGACCCAACCCGATCCCGATGGCATCATCCCGTATGGGATTAAAGTCAAACCAGTATGAATAAAGTTGTCGTTTCTGTTCCAGGAAAAGTCCATCTGATGGGTGAGCACGCCGTAGTTTACGGCAAGCCCGCGCTTCTGGCAGCGATAAATCTACGGCTGCAAGCAACAGTGACGCCACTGTCATTCCCGCGAAAGCGGGAATCCAGTGTTCAAAGACTGGATCCTCGGGTCAAGCCCGAGGATGACAATAGTGTAGTGGAAATAATCTCGAGCGAACCAATTGACTATGTCCGGCATATTATTGAAGTGGTAAGGGAACACTATAAATTCAAAGAATTACCCCGTTTACGGATAACCATTGGTTCAGAGATTCCGGCAGGATACCATTTGGGTTCATCGGCTGCGGTCGCGGTAGCGACAGCCGGAGCACTTACGTTTTTTCTGAAAAAAATCTGGAATCCGCAGCTTTTCAATCAACTTGCCTATGAGGCAGAAAAAAAGATGCACGGCAATCCATCCGGAGGCGACAACACGACCGTGACGGTCGGGGGGTTTGTATGGTTTCGGAAAGAACTGGAATTCCTTAAAAGCATTTGGCAGCTTCCGTTTAAACCGCACTCATCCCTCAACCATTTCTTCCTTATCAATACCGGCAGGCCAAAAGAAACAACCGGTGAAATGGTTCACTACGTGAGAGCAAAGAGCAAAGAGCAAAGAGCAAAGTACAAGAACTTATTCGATGAAAACGAAGAACAGACGAGGAGAATTGCCAGGGCGATGAAGGAAGGAGACGAGAAGGAACTGGTCGATGCGATTCAGGTGGGAGAGCGGACGTTGGAGGGCATGGGAGTAGTGAGCGCCAAGGTAATTCCGCTGATTCGGCAAATAGAAAAAATCGGCGGCGCTGCAAAGATTCTCGGCGGCGGAGGAAGAAAAGAAGGAGTAGGCTTTTTACTCTGCTACCATCGTGAACCCAAGAAGATTGAAACGTTTTGTAAACCATTGGGATATACGATCAAGAATATAACACTTGGAGAGGAAGGCGTGAGACTCGAGGAGAAGTAATCTACAAATGACAAATCTACAAATAAGCAAATGAATGACGAAATCATTGAAATGATTGAATAATTGAACCATTCATTTGTAGGTTTTTATGATTCATGTGGGTGCACCGGGGAAACTGATGCTCATAGGGGAACATGCCGTTCTTTATGGTCAGCCGTGCATTGTGACGGCGATCAACCGGCGGTTAACGGTGTCCATGGAAGAAACCGACGACCGTAAGGTTACCATCGAGGCGCCACAGGTTGCGGATACGCGATTTGTAGAAGCGGCGGTGCGTGTGGGGTGCCAGGCGTGGGGCATCAGACACAAAGGATTGCGCATACAAACACAGAGCGAACTGGGAACTTACGGGTTCGGTTCTTCTGCTGCCGCCACCGTGGCAACACTTGAGGCGCTCCGGCTGTTATTTCACAGAGAAG
>CAYIWI010000061.1:0-4966 GCA_964367065.1 uncultured Gammaproteobacteria bacterium | reverse complement strand
AACCAGGATAGGTCGTCAGCAGTGGTCAGGAGAGAGGCAAAAAGCTCGGGATGGTTAATAACCATAGAGGGTCCGTAGTCTTTATCGCGGAGAACGTTCAGGAGGGCCTCCGGTGAGATAGATTGACTCCGCCCCTCAGCATACCCATCAAGAAGCCTCCGTACCGCATCTTCATCACTCAACAACCAGGAAAGATTATCATCGGAGAGAGCAGAGTCAAAAAGTCTAGCATTTGAGAGAATAATTCCTCGTCCTTTTTCGCTCTCTCGCAGTATCGCAACAAGCCCCTCAACATCACTTGCTTCCAACTCACCTGGCACTATTTCGCCAACGAAGAGAAGGTGAACAATCATATCAAGGTCAAGCTTAGGGACCGGCGACCCAAGAATTGCATCACCAACCGGCTCAACGGAATACTCTGCCACATCAGCAAGAGAACGATACACAATTCCCCATCCTACATCTTCTCGCGAAAGCGGCAGAGAAGCCGCCTGCGGGGTGTCTGCTACTTTGATAAACGGCCGAAAGATGGAGCCGTGGAGTTGGGCGAACCATATCTTGCCACTCTCATCTACCAGCTTCACCAGTTTTCCGGAGGCCACGAGACTCACGAGGTCGCTGCCATCCTCGGGATGTTGCAGGCGCTCGTCCATGGGATCCAGACGGAGGACCCACGCATCACTCTCCGATGGAGGAGCGCCCGGCTCGTCCGGTAAGTTATCCAGTATGTTGGCTACCGGACCGAGATTGTCAGACAAATACTGTAGTTGTGCTTGAAGTTTTTCATTTCCATGTTCACCTTCTCGCCCACTTCCCCCAAACCAGTTCAGCATCAGTCCGTCAACAGGCCCTGATGCCGGAAACTCTCCCATAAGAGCCAGGAGGTTGAGTATGTGGTAGGGCGTGCCTGCGATATTAGCGGGGTCAAAATCTTTATTTCCAAAACTCTCATAGCCAAAAATATTCCAATACTCCTCCTGCGGCAGCAGCCGGGCAACATCTGCGGCAGTAAAGTGAGAGCTAAACGGATCTTCCAAAAGTTGCGTCGTCAACCAACCGGAGAAGCGAGAACCCTCATCCCAATTCGGATCCCATGAACTCATCGTGTTTCGGGTGAGTAACTTCACCGCGATGGTGACATCCCACAGAGCTCCATGCAGATCTCCCTCATTTTTCTCCAGCGCGTAGGAAAGCAGTACATCCACAGGCATCGGCTCTCCTGTTTGATTATAGTTGGTAAACAGATACCCGAAGTAGTCGGCAAAGTAATCTTGAACATCTTCCTCTGACACTCCCTGCATGTCCGGATGGATGGCGGAATAGATAATTGCGACGCTACTTACATCCAAAAATGGATTGTCAGACAACGCATAAATCGTACCGATATTCTTGGTCACGGATAGATCATCTACGGAGTATAGTTCGCCTTGGCCATATTGCCGAACGACATCCTGTAAACCTACGGCCTCCGGATGCGGTTGCCAGTAAACCGGCTTTCCGTAGTTGGCAATGGCAGAGGTTAACAGCTCTACCCCGGACTGATAGTCGGGATTGGTCTTGGAATAGAGTGCGAGAAGATCGTCCTGAAGATCCGGTGGATAATCTTCAATGCCTTCGGATGTCACCGCTGTATCTTTTTCTTCTCCGTTGACCAAGGCCTCTCCAACACCCTCTACAAACGCCCACATGGTTTTCGGCGATGGACTCTCAAAAACATTCGTTATGAGGGGCATGAATTCCGGACGGTCAAAGAGGTCATCCGGCGCGTATCGGAGGCCAAAGAGGATAAACCGTTCGGCGGCAAGAAGCGCCTTCTCCCCGCTTTCTGCAGTCAGCAGCCACTCGGTGCCCGCATCAACCGCGTTGTCCCAAGCTTCCAAACCAGTGCCGACAGCAGAAGGACCGGCCATGGCAATGAGACGCACGAGGTTAATGACCTTGAGCCGGCGCTGGGCATCCGCAAGGCTATTTACCTGCTGCCTGACCTCGGTAATACGGGTGATGGCCTTCCTGACAGACTTAGGCAGTTTGTGATTGTGCTCGCGCATGAGTTTGTTCCACTGTTCTATCTTGACCGCGTCGGGGAGCTCCTTATTGGCGAGGATTGCTGATACGTCTTTGGCAAACGTCCGGTTTCCCCACGGGAGCCTCGCGCGTACTCGAAGCAAAAACGTGCGCCATCTGGCAGACAGAAGTACCACAGATAATTTTGCTTTACCGATTATTCGGCCTCCTAAGCTTTCCTTGACCTCACGGTCAAAAGCTATATTTCTCGCCATTTCCCACTGACGGGAGAATTGCGGATTTGTGGCTGCGACGAGCTCCCATGCCTTGGGCCACCACGGAGAGTTTTCAACTTGGTAAAATGCATTGAAGTCTTCTCCGCCGTTGAGGATAAGCGCCTGACGAAGAAGCGATGCTAATGATTCTTTCGTGTCTTTTTGTTCTGCGGCAGACAACGCCTCAACAACTCCCGCCACTGTGTCCTTTGCCTTATCCCACCGGTGCCTTTCTTCCGCAGTAGGTACGTACGGCCGGGCATACTTTTCCTCCACGCGCTCTTTCTCGCCTCGGATCTTTTGTTCTCCTTCCTGTTGTGTCATCTTGCCGGAAGCGACATCCTGACGGACGAACCGCGCATAGGTGTCCAACCGGTCCTGCACACCCACCGGAAGCTCCGTCATGCGGTCTGTCTCTGCAAGAACTTTCTGGCTAAATTCAGCTTCCTGTTGTACATACGCCGCAACGCCCCGTACAAAGAGGTACTCCTGATCATCCGGGGACAGCGCGGATCGTGCGGATAATATGGCTGCCAATCGTGTATCTGCCGCCGCTTTCTCTTGCAGAAGCTCTAAAACACCCAGCATATCACCCGCGCCGATGGGACGGTCAAGTTCCGAGGGTACGGCAGCAAGCGGTTGAGCCAATGCCTTGTGCTCCCGTTGCATCACGGCCACAAGTGCACGCGCGATGCGCTCCTTCTCACGAACCGCTGCGGGAAGTTCCAGCTTCTCAAACTGACGCACCACAGCATCCGCGCCAACAACTCCCATCGGAGCGCTTCTGCTTCCGCGGGGGGCCGGACGATGTCCACTCGTGTATATTGGTTTTATCTGTTCCGGATAAAATGCCATCCAAAATCCTTCAGCGGCCAGGTGCACACCATCATATCCGGCTTTTTTTAATTCTGCAGCAGTTTGTTTTGGATTAATTCTTCCGTACTGTTGATGATATTCCTCGTATACCTCCCGGCTGGCGGGTTTTTTAATGCTTAAATACACCGGCATGACGTTTGCGCCAATCTTTTGGGGTTCTGACCGTGCGTACATATTCGCGTCGCTGGGGTGTTCAGAGAAGAAAAACATGTCCGAGTATGTTCTGTTCAGGTCAAACACCCGAATTTCTTCAGTTGCACCGTAATAAACGACGAGCGGTTGCCCGTTTCCGTCCACCGCCTTGCTATCGGCAAACCATTGTTGAAACTCCGGTGTATCAGACGTACGTGTTGCAGAATTTTGGGCCGGTGGAACCGGTTGAGCCTGATCGCCCGCGGCGGGTTGTTTAACAGTTTTGGATTGAAGGGGCTTAAAATACTCCTTTTTGCCAAGTATCTCACGAAGAAATGCTCCCGCTCTGGAAAAGTTTCGTGTCAATCCGTCTGGATTCATCAGATAGCTGGCAATGGCATGAGCAAAAAGTTCTTCTCGCAGATCACCCGCTTCGTAACCAGTAATTTCTCTCTGAATAAACGCCCGTAACCGCTGACTCTCGTCGTCACTTCCAACCGAGAGAATGAGCCCATTGGCTCTGGCTTCATTGGTCAATGAGAGCGAGATCGCGTGGCCGAGTTCATGAGCAAGCCAATAGTCCATACTATCGCCAGGCTCTAAACCACCTCTAGGCATATAGATTCGCACTTGGCTCAATCCCAGTTCCGAATCAAGCCAATATTCCCCTACCGCATTTCCAGCGACGTATTCGCGCTCAACGACAGTAACACGCGCAATCCTTTCTTTTACCGCCAACGGAAGCTTGCGCAAAAGAGTTAGCAGCATTGCGTCTTTAGGAATTTGATTGACCAAAGAAAGATCAAAAACATTGACGACCAGCGCATCCTCAATTTTTTCTGGTACTGACGAAATCCGTTCTATCGGTGCTCCGTCTTCCCAATACACTCCTGTTTCTTGCGTTTGTCCGCCCGCGGCGGGTTGGGCTTGAACAGGGGTGGATGGCGGCGCTGGGGCATCGGATTTCACCGGAAACGCTTCTTGGACGTCTTGGGAGGAGCGGAAATCGGGCAAGCGGCCACGCTGCTGGATAAATCGCACAAGTCCTACCGTAGCCTTCACTGGACTTCGCAGGAACATACGCCAAAATGCCGAACACCCACCTCCCCCACCAGGCGAATCGCCAACCGCATAGACCGGCGGCACCAAAAGCGATCCTAGGGGTTTGCAGTCGTCGAATTGATTCGCAGCCTGCACAACTAGCTTTTGTCCTGCCTCCAGGGTCGTGGTTCCCTGCTTTTGCCTAGGTTTACCGAGAATGTCAATAACCTTATCCCAAATAAATATTTGTCCCTGAAGCCAAAACGTCTGCAGCGGAACAACGTCATTGAGAATTTTCAATAGCTCCTGTTGATTAAAAAACGGCAAATACCCTTCTAGTTTTGATATCGCGAGAATCACCTTGCCAATCGCCGCCGGTGGCGGAGACTTCGCCTTCTGAACTGAAGCGAGAAGCGATTTGGCATTGGCCCCAAAATTTCCGATCTTAAATTGTATTTCTTCTGGCGGCGACTCCCATCCTAAATCATGAAGCGCCTTTTTCACGCCACTTGCGTCTCCTATGGTAAGCCCAACCAACAAGGCTCGAACATGCGGAATATCAGATTGAGTGAATTGTACGTTAAGACCGGTATCCAAATACGCTATTTTGATAGGGTCCTGGGAAATATCGCCATGCA
>CAYIWI010000060.1:0-5078 GCA_964367065.1 uncultured Gammaproteobacteria bacterium | reverse complement strand
CGGGAATGACAACCTTAACCTAGTATGCTCCCAATTTCTGGATGGCGCGGGAGGCAAGCTCGGTACCTGCGACTAAGGAGTCTTTGATATTTTTTGTTTTCAGGTACGAAATGAGGAATCCCGCCAAAAACGCATCCCCCGCCCCCGTAGTGTCTTTCACCTTCACGCGCCGGGCAGGCTGGACAAACGACCGATTACCCGCGTACGCAAGCGATCCCCATCGGCCCAGCGTCACGACGATCAACTTGCCTGTTTGCGCGGCGATATCTTTTAACTGGTTGATGAGCGCCTCATCCGCATCCTTGTCCAGTCCGAACACAAGAATGTCAATAGCGTGGATGCAGGATTCAACCACGTGCATATCCTTTTTCAACTGGCCGAAATCAGCAAAATCCACAACGAGAAGCGGCTTCTTTCTTCGTCTGGTAGACCCAAAGGAAACGAGTTCATCCAACAGATGTTTCGTGGGACCGTAAACCGTCAATGCGGCGGCGTTCTGGTGTTTAAGAAAGGAAAAATCCTGTGGGTCCAGGTGGTAGTTTGCCAAAACACCCGGCTTCCACTCCCCGTATCTTCGCTCGCCGCTTCCATCGGTAAAAATTTCAATCGCGGACGTTTGCCCGCGCAGTACCTTGACCCGGTCCGACTCGATCCCTTCTCTTTTGAGTTTCGCTACGTATTTTTTGCCGGCTCTATCCTCCCCCACTGCCGCAAGAATTGCTGGCATTGCTCCCAACCGACCAGCCCACATGGAACTATTGAGCGACGACCCTCCCAGACGAATGTTTTTTGCCTGCGGATAGATATCCACCGTCAAATCACCAATAAATGCAATGCGCGGCGTCATGCGTTTCTCTTTTTCTTTTTTATCTTTTTCCCAAAATCCAGGGGACTGTCCATTTTAAACTCCAGACCCAACCGCAGCGCAATCTCCGCTTTGGTCAGCTCCTCGCCGATGGAGAAAATATGTGACGGCAGGGCCATGATATCCCAGTCCACGATGTGCCAGAACACTTCTTTGGCCGTCCTGCCTTCAAACGTCACGATGGGCTTGGCCATCTGCTCATCAGCATAGAGTTTCGCGGTAATTTTCCCCTTCACCGGATGTCCCGCCACGGCATACGTATGAGCCGGTGCTGCGTAGAACGGATCCGGGTGATAGTCCGCATCAAAATCAACGTCAATCAGCCAATTTCCCCGCTTATCCAACACCAGATGCGGGTACCGCGGCGGATATTTGAGTTCTGATAAAAAGCTGGTCTTGAGTATTTCATCCGCGGTTTTCCAGTCATCCGCGTACATGTGGCTGCTGTGGGTAATGACCACCAAGGGTCCCATCGGAAGCCCCACATAGTCTGCGATATCCTTTTGCACCCGACGCAGGGCGAAGGCATTGCGCGGCCATCCATGGAACATATCCTGCGACCGGAAATGGGCGGTCAAAATAAGTTTACCGTCAGAAATGCGGCAAATAACCTGCGTCAGACACGGCGTGTCGCCGGTATCCACATCTTTCCAATCTTTATAGACGTCGTAGGTGATGGCAATGGCTTTTTTACTAAACGGCCTCCGTTTGAGCAGCTTTTTTATCTCGGCAATCTGGTCTACTTTAAAGTACGTCCGCATCCGATACCCGTAGTTGTACGCCACCCCCGGGATCACGCGGTTAGTCGTCATCTCCGGATAGTACGCCTTGAGTTCGTTATAAGAGAATGGGAGATAATGAGGAAAGTATTCTTTATCCGGATTTTCGCGAGTTATGATAGCCGTAAGGTTGAGGATTTCCTTGAGTTGATTGTTGGAAGCGTATCGGGTCTTTTCCGTTTTTCCGTATTTGGTGATAAGGTTAAGGATCTTGAGCCACGTCTGGGCGACGGTCGGCCCTTCTGCCCGAAAGCCGACGTCCTCTGACGGAAGTGCCCAAACCGCAGGTTGCGCCGGCGGGAACAGCTGGGGCTTTTTTTCAAACGCCGGTTTTCTTTCTAATGTTTTAATGGTTTCACGGATGGTGGCCACCGGTTTGCCGCGCAGATCGATAAGGGTCACGTTTTTGCGGAATTGGTCAATTGCCCGTTTGGGGATTTCCTTTTCTATTTCTCCGCGTGCTCCTACGATGGCATATTGGTCATCGATGCCGTTTTGCATAAACTTAAGAAGCGCATGTCCCGACTGACTCATATCCGCGCCCCACATAATAAGGTAGCGGATATGCGGGTTGGCGAGTATATTGCGCATCATGTGGTTGATGCCGGCAGCCGCGTACAGATTACCGACGGCGCAGTAGTCACCCTTGGCAAGCATTTTGGCTATCACGTCGCGCTCGGTCCAGAGCGTCACCACGCCCACGTTGGACGTCGTATCCCCCACCCGCAGAATGTTTTTGTAGTAAATAGGCCAGTCCATAGGCAACAAGAATACTTCGTTCATCCAGCCGCTGCGGACGATATCGAAACAAAAACCTTTCCATATGGTGGAGTAGGACATGCCGCAATTGCTATTTCCCTTTTCAACACTATTTCAACATTTGCTTCCTGGGCTGCAGCAACTACGTCTTTCATGCGTTCTATCTCTCTGATAGCTTGTATAAACGGCACCAATGGACAGAGTGGGCCGCACCTCTCGCACTTTTGGAAGTCTATCTCCAGCATGGTGTGAGCTTTCTAGTGTTCTTCTGAAATTTTGCTCGCCTCTGGGGCTTTCTGCCCCACGTATTTAGCCGATTTCTTCTTGTCATACGGCACCTGGGCGCTGCTTGATAGTTCTTCAAACGTCATACTGCAAATCCGCATCCCCGGGTACAGTGCCACTGCCATCCGTCCCATATTCCCTAACTCCATAACAACAACTCCCTTCCATCCCGGATCAAAAATGGACGCTGTCGAGTGCACCACAATCCCGAGCCGCCCCAAACTCGATCGGCCTTCGAGCCGGCCGACCAGATTATCGGGCAGCTGGATCGATTCAATCGTCGTCGCCAGGACAAAATCTCCCGGCTGGAGAATAAAGGGCTCGCCCTGCCTAAGCGTTACCTGGGTCATCATGGCCGTAGCCTTTATCGCATTGGTTGGGTCGATATAGGCTAGTTTACTGTGGTTAAACACGCGAAACTGGGTACCGAGGCGAAGGTCAATCGAGCAGGATCCCAGCTGCGTTTTAAGGTCAGGCTGAGGGGTAATCTTTATTCTCCCACCACTCAAGGCTTTTTTAATATCCCTATCGGACAAAATCATGGGTGAAGTATAAACAATTATTCATGTTGAAACAAGGTCGACCAGTTCACACGACAATTTCGCTAAGGAGATGTGCGCGAACCCACTGGAGATTGCGGATCTTTGTAGAAAGATCCAGTTCAATATTGACGCCCGCCACCGTCCCCAGCCAAATCCTGACACAGTGCGTCCCCCACTCCGGATCGGTATACAGGGTAGGCTTTCGCGTATCGCCAAAAACATCTTTCGTTATTTTTAAAATCTCGTCCGCGGTAAGGGACGTATTGATATCGAGGTGAATATGAGGCATCCAGTAATGAAGGTCAGGATCGCGGTTGGGTAATGCAGGAAGGAGTTCGATCATCGGATCCTGCCACCTCTTCGTATCTCCGATAAGATACCATTTGGCAAAATCGTTGGACTCCATCTCATAAAGATGCCAATGTGTGGCGGCCAACGATTTTTTTATCCGCTCACGCTCCTCTTCCTGCGAGGCCACCGTATAGCAGAAACCGATATGGTCGAGACGTTTAATGTACGCGGCTAATCCCTGCGCCAGCGCTCCAAAATCTGCCATTTCAACGAACGCATCAGACTGAGATGACGCTTCTCCAAATACGCTGTCTGTTAAAGATGTAACTGCTGTCTCGAGCGAGTCATCTGTTATATGAACCAACTCCTTGTCCGCAGCCATAACGACGATGCTACCTTCGGAAGCATACGGCATATTCTGGCTCACAGATAGCAACCGGAATATACCCGCAAGCACACGGCTCACTTTCTTTTTTCGAGCGATTTGTGCCAATGCAGTCATAAGTTTATAGATTTATAAGCACGGAATAATTTATCCAGAAAACTCACCATAGATGAATCGATTCATCTATGGTAACTCATCGGAGGGATTGACGCGTGGCTCTCTCAATTCTCCGTTGCCACTTCGCTTTTCCCGCTTTGTGCCAATCAGTCCCATACGCGGGAGGCAGTTTATCCAAAAGTGCATCAATCCGATCCAGAATCTGTTGCCAATTCCTTTGATCGATAATCGTCTGCAAAAGTAATCGCATCTTTGGCGATGCATGGGTCACCCACGCGGCAACCGAGGCAATTGTTGAATAAGAAACGTGGACGGCTCTGGCTATGTCAACCGGACGTTTCCCCCGAAGTATGAGCACCGCCACGGTAAAACGCTTGACCAACATTTTCTCTTCAACGTCTGAAAGTAAATCAGAAAAGAACGCGGAGACCTCATTGGCATCCCGAAGCTTTGAAACAGATGACCAAAATTCACGAAACATTTGCTGTTCAAGAATTTTGTCCAGCGGATATTTTGAAATCTGTGGCATAGGTTTACTATAAATCAATCGATTGATTTATAGTAAAACAGATATATGCTGGGGTGTCAATGATTAACGAAGATCCGCTTGGCGAGAATCCGTTTATGAGAATCAGGACGGCACGGTCGTTTTGGAAATGTTATAGTACCTGTCCCTTATTTTTCTTTAAGAAGTACGCGGCTACCAGAAGCACTAAACCGCCGCCGATGACCAGATACACCCACCAGGGGATCCCACCGTTTTGCGCACCGAGGATTTCTCCCTCTTCCTGTGTCGGGGTTGGCTCACCAGATGGCGTTGCTGATCCCGTCGTCTCTTCCGTAGCAGCACCCAAAACTCCTGCTGCAAATCCGCCCGGGATGCCGCTGACAAACCCTCCGGTCGGTGTTGCCGAAAGCTCACCGGAATAATCTCCCGGCATACAGCCGTTGCCTGCCCGGACGCGGAAGTAGTACGTCGTACCGCCGGAAAGGCCGCTCACCGTATAGCTCGTCGTTCCCGCGCCTCCGATATTGGGATTTCCGTAGGTTTGCGC
>CAYIWI010000059.1:0-5116 GCA_964367065.1 uncultured Gammaproteobacteria bacterium | reverse complement strand
CTGTTTGAAGTGATCCTCCCCATGACGGAGACGGCGCGCGAGATGATTGAGATCGAGGAGGCGTTTGTGGAGATCGCGTCGCTCAAACACCGGCTCTATAGCCTCGGAAACGGAACCCTTACCCATATTGAGGTTATTCCGCTGTTTGAACAGGTGGGTACGATCATGCGGTCCGATGCGATTCTTGCGGAATATGTTTCCCTTCATTACAAACAATTTAAGAAGAAACCAACCGTTCTTCGGCCCTACGTGGCCCGTTCCGATCCTGCGCTGAATTCCGGATTGGTACCGACCGTGTTGGCGATAAAAGTTGCTCTCGCGCATTACCGCGATTTTGAAAAGAAAACCGGTATTATGCTTTCTCCCATCATCGGTTCGGCGTGCTTACCGTTCCGCGGCGGGCTAACACCTTATTCCGTTGTGAAATTTGCCGACGAATACAGGGGAGTCCGGACCGCGCTTCTTCAGAGTGCATTCCGGTACGACTATCCCACTATTGATGTGGTGAAGGCAGTTGCGGAACTTGATCGCCTTTTGCCCAAAGGAACAGCGCAGTCAGTTTCCAAAACGACCGAGAAACACTTGAAGGAGATTGTAGGATTATTTGAACGGCCCTACTGCGCGACGATTGAAGCAATTGCACCGCTCATAAGCGAGGTGGCGACCTACTTGCCCCGCCGCCGCGAGCGCGTGCAGCACATCGGGCTCTTTGGCTATTCGCGCGGGGTGGGGGGAGTCAGACTCCCCAGGGCCATCGGATTTACCGGTGCCCTGTATTCGCTCGGCGTGCCGCCGGAACTGATCGGAACCGGCAGGGGATTAGCCGCTGCAAAAAAGCAGGGCTTACTTGAGACGCTTGAGACGTATTATGTGCACCTGAAAGACGACCTTCGCTGTGCGGGAAGATTTTTTAACCGTGAAGCGCTTGAGACCTTAACGCAGCACAATGCGGCATGGGAGGCAATGAGTGAGGACCTTCGTGAGATCGAACGTTACCTGGGAGAAGAATTGGGGGCCAAAACTGCCGAAGAAAAAGAGCACGCAAGCCTTACTTCCTTAATTTCGTCAAACGTAGAGAACCTCGCCTCCATGGAGGAACCACTCCGTCAAGCCAGCCTCCTTCGCCGCAGCCTGGGGTAATAGCCTATAGAGTTCCTTTTATCAAAAAGCTCGAACTTATTTTACTAAAAATTGCTAAGCTGTCGTTTAGTGTTTTTTTTGACCCAATCATGGATTTTGCCCTTGTCCCGTTTATACAATACCCACCCGAGAAGCAGTACGATACCAACGGCCGTTGATAGTTTTGCCACCGACTCAACACTTACAATATCCGCTGATATACTGCCGTACGCAGCAATTCCCGTATATCCCAGATACAAAAAGATGAAACTACGGATAAAATATCCGATAAATGTAGATTGGATATACGTCCGCATGTTGAGCTTGATAAACCCACACACCACCGATACAAGCGATGTGGGCATGATGGGAATCGCGCGTACCACCAAAAGGATAACATCATCTTTCCAAGTACCATTGAAGTGTCTGCCAATGCTCTCTACCTCACTGTGGGAGAATCCTATGTACTTTCCAAAGCGAGTCAGAACCAGGTCTTCTGTTTTATCTGCCAACATGTAATATAACCAGCTGGCAATTGTTTTTCCAAGTGAAGCGACTAATGCTAACCAAAACAAATAGAGCAGTGTGTGATTTTGGGTGTGAGCAAGTGTTCCGGCTGTAGTCATAACGAGTGGAGACGGAATCGGCGCAATAATTTCCTCAAGAAATGAACCGATAAAAGCAAACACATCAAGGGGAATGGTGTTTGCCAGGGTCTTGATCAAGCTTATGATTTCGTTCATACCAGTGCTTTCCGGCCTAGAAACACGGCCTTGCGGATTTCTGATGATACGAGGAGCATTGCCGAAAGGGCGCTGATCAATGCTAACTGGACAAGCGAAACGTGGGTGATCTTAAAGATGCCGGACAGAAGCGGAATATAAATAAGAAGCGGCTGCAACATTAGCGGGCCAAAAAAGGCAAGAATAAAGATTCTATCAGCAAAAATATTTTTACCGGTTCTGGGCGGATCGGCTATCTGACCAAAACGCGTCTGCATACCGGTGGAAGCGATAAGCGCCTTGGCTCTCCCCCTGGCGACAATCGTTCCTAAAAATATATGCTTTTTTTCTTCCTCATGGACACTCTTTTCAACAGGCATCGACTCGCCGGTGAGAGAGGCTTCGTTCATCTCCAAATGTAAACTTTCCAGAAGCGCGCTATCGGCCGGGATTTTATCGCCTTCCTCAAGAATGATCACGTCGCCGGGAACCAGAAGTTTCTGCGCTTGTTTATTTGATAATCCGACTGTATGTTCCATATGGCTAGACAAAAAATACCCTTAGTCTCTCCAGTATACTGGTTTGACTAAAGGTCTTGCTTTTTAGTGAGGTACCGACCCCCGCCATTAGCGGGGATGTCTTGACGATATGCTCATCTCCGATTACATCGAAGCAGCTACTCCCCTTATTCGTACTTGTACTGTACACTACATTGTGGTATAAAAGATATAGTCTAACATCGCCTTGAGTGATGGGAAGCGACAAGACGAATGGTCAAATAGGAGTCTTGAAGCCACGAACCATCATTAATTATAACCGGCCAAGACAATGGTCGGTTTTTTTAGTATTTGTATGAATATGACTAAAATATTTTCCTGGGCATTCATAGGCATAGGAGTTGCGTTTTTCATTTTTTTCTCTAGCATCGTTGCTTTCGTCACGGATTGGTGGTGGTTTTCGGAAGTCGGGTTTACGGAAGTCTTTACGAAACCTCTCGTTGCTAAAGTGTCCTTAGGTCTGACGGTCGGAGTATTTGTGGCAGTATTTCTCCTTAGTAACTTTCTCATCGCAGTGCGTTCGAAAATACCTTGGATGCTTGCTATTCCTGAAGTTCTGATTGGTCAACCTCTGAGCCTGAACGATCGTATAGTAAAAAAACTGGGAATTGTTATTTGTTTCATTGTAGCTTTTTTCATCGGTCTTGTTGCAGCTAGCAGTTGGAGGGATGTCTTGAAATTTCTTGCGGCTACTCCATTTGGTCAAACCGATCCGTTATTTGGTCGTGATATAGCGTTTTACGTATTTTCTTTGCCGGTTTACTCGCTGGCATTGGGTCTTTTACGATTTCTCATACTGTTATCACTTATTGTAAGCGGAATTATCTATATAGCTCGCGGCAGTCTCAATCTTTCTACTCTCTCGGGAAAATTCAATCTCGACAGCTTATCGAAAAAACTCGGCGGCCCACCTATCAAGCTAGTTAAACATTCTCCCACCGACCAAAAAGCGAGACTCCATATCGGAATTCTCCTGTTTCTTTTCCTGACTACTGTTGCTACCGGCACCTATCTTTCTCTCTACAACCTCCTCACCACCCAGAGCGGGCCGGTATTCGGCGCGGCATTTACCGATGCGAACATTATGATCCCAATCATAAAGGTTTCTATTTTTGCCTATGGCTTGGCTGCTATATTGGCACTGTATTACGGGGTAAGCGGAAAAATTTCCCCCCTTTTGGGCGCGATCACTTTAACCGTTTTGGTTAGTCTGGTTTCTGGCATCATCCCGGGTGTCTTTCAAAAATTAATCGTTGCTCCCAATGAGCTGGTGAAGGAAACGCCGTTTATCAAATATAATATTGAAGCCACCCGCAAGGCGTATGGACTAGATAAGATAGAAGAACGGGAAATCGCCGCGGATAAACCCATTACCGCATCGGACATTGCCGCTAATAATCTGACTATTAAAAATGTCAGACTTTGGGACAGGGCACCGCTTCTCTCTACCTTTTCACAAATCCAGGAGATCAGGACCTACTACGAGTTTGCAAGCGTGGATAACGATCGCTACACCATAGACGGCGAGATGCGCCAGATCATGCTTTCTCCCAGAGAGTTAGCTTCCGACAGCCTCCCAAACAAAGCCTGGATTAACGAGCGGTTGACATTCACCCATGGCTACGGCATTGCCGCCGGACCGGTAAATCAAGTTACTCCGGAAGGCCTGCCGGTCCTTTTTGTCAAAGATTTGCCGCCTAAATCGGAAGTGAAAGAACTTTCTGTTACCAGGCCGGAAATTTACTACGGAGAGATTCTTAACGATTATGTCATTACGAAAACTAAATCTAAAGAATTTGATTATCCCAAAGGAGAAGAGAATGTTTACACCACGTATGCTGGAATTGGTGGAGTAGAGCTCAACTCCCCGTGGCGTAGGCTCTTCTATGCTTTTCGCTTTGGCTCACTCAAAATGGCTTTATCGGGTGATATAACAGGCGTTAGTCGTATTCTCTATAACCGGAACGTAAAAGAGAGAGTGGCAAAGGTTGCGCCGTTTTTGACGTATGACCGTGACCCATATCTCGTCGTTGCCGACGGTAAGCTTTTTTGGATCATCGATGCATATACCTCAACCGACAGATACCCGTATTCCCAGCCGTTGGCTCTCAATGGTGGTAAAGTTAATTACATAAGAAGCTCGGTCAAAGCAGTGGTGGACGCGTATGACGGCACGGTGAGTTTTTATCAAGCCGATCCGGACGATCCGATTATCAAAACCTACGCCAAAATATTCCCCAAAACCTTCCAACCGCTTTCTGACATGCCTAAAAGTCTCATGCCGCATCTGCGCTATCCCGAGGACATCTTTTCCCTGCAAACTGCTGTCTATACCACGTACCATATGGATGATCCACAAATCTTTTACAACAAAGAGGATTTATGGGAAATACCGGCCATTGCGGCAGAGGGTGAACAACAGGTTGACGGTAAGGCGGCAGCTATGACACCCCGCCACATGATCATGAAGCTTCCGGGAGAAAAAACCGAGGAATATATTTTGATGCTGCCGTTTACTCCCCGGGCCAAAGATAATCTTTCCGCCTGGATGGTTGCCCGAAACGACGGCGAGCAGTATGGCAAACTGGTCGTTTATCGCTTCCCCAAAGATAAATTGGTGTTCGGGCCGAAACAGATCATCAGCCGGATCAACCAGGACGCGGAAGTCAGTCGGCAGATCTCCTTATGGGATCAGCGCGGCTCTCAAGTCATTCAAGG
>CAYIWI010000058.1:0-5259 GCA_964367065.1 uncultured Gammaproteobacteria bacterium | reverse complement strand
CCGGCAACGATGATCGATCCTGCATCAAACGCTTCCGGCCGCTCAGTAGAAACCCTCACCTGCACGGCCGGGAACCCGGCAATTGCTGACTCCTCCTGTATCGTGCCGCTGTCGGACAGCACGCACCGCGCGTGTTTCGCAAGTTTCATAAATTCCAAAAATCCGAAGGGCTTCTGTGCCCGAATAGCCTCGTGAAGCTTGCGCGATGCAACTTTCTTCCCGGTTCTGGGATGCATCGAGAGGATAATCGGGAGGCGGTAGGTACTCCCCAGATATTCAAGCGATGAGAGAAGTTCATTCAACCGATCCTCCTGTTCCACGTTTTCTTCCCTATGGATGCTCACCAAAAAATATCCGCCCGGTTGCAGCTTCAATTTGTCAAGTACATCGTTGGCTTCGATTTTTTCTCCAAAATGGGCAAATATTTCCGCATACGGGCTTCCGGTCACAAACACGGTTTGTCCGGGAATTCCTTCCGCGAGTAAATACCGTCGCGCGTGCTCGGTGTAGGCCAGATTGTAATCGCTGATATGATCCACAATTCTGCGGTTGACTTCTTCCGGCACGTCCCAGTCAAACGAACGGTTCCCCGCTTCCATGTGGAAAATCGGGATATGCATCCGCTTGGCAACGATTGCGGAAAGACTGCTGTTGGTATCTCCCAACACCAACAGTGCGTCCGGCAACTCGCGACGAAGCACGTCTTCTGATTGTTTGATAATGTTGGCTATCTGTCCGCCGAGTGTATCTGATTTCACATCGAGAAGATAATCCGGTTTTCGAAGCTCGAGTTCTTTAAAGAAAATATCGCTCAGTTCATAATCGTAGCTTTGCCGGGTATATACCATCACGTGACGGAAATACCCGTCCATCTTGGGGAGTACCCGCGACAGCCGGATGATCTCCGGCCGGGTCCCCAATATCGTCATTATTTTTAAAGATTTGTTTTTCTGTTTCATTTTCTTAAGGCCTCGCCTTGCGCCGCAAGGCGAGGCCTTTTGAAATTATCTGCGCTGCTGCTTTAACTCTTCCTGTATTTCCGGCAGCGTCGTAAGAAGGTTTACCGTCTCTTCCACATTGAGCCGGGTCGTATTTTCTGATGTATATGATCCGCCGATTGACGTATCCTTTCCGTCAGCCGAATAAAAGTATTTATTGTACTCAAGTCCCTGGCTCTCCGGAGGGATATCGTAATATCGCTCCAACCCTTTCGCCCGCGCCATTTCTTCGGCAGTCACGAGCGTCTCGTGGAGTTTTTCGCCCGCACGAACGCCTACCTCTTTATAGCCTTTTTCATAGCGGAAGATGCGGCATACGGCAATCGCCAGTGTTTCTACGGTACACGCCGGAGCTTTCCGCACGTAGATGTGCCCGTTTTCCCCATTGACCAGGGCAAATAACACCAAATCCACCGCATCTGATAACGGAAGAAGGAATCTGGTCATGGCCGGGTTGGTCACTGTGAGCACCTTGTGCTCACCCATAAGCGAAACGAAATACGGCAGCACGGAACCGCGGGAATAGAGCACGTTGCCGTACCGCACGCCGGAGAGCGTCGTAGCGGTATTTCCTTCCTCGTGCAGCCGCCGAGCAGCCGCGACCATGGTCTTTTCCATGAGCGCCTTTGACATGCCCATGGCGTTGATCGGGTAGACGGCCTTATCAGTACTCAAGATCACGACCCGTTTCACGCGCTGACTAATCCCAGCCTCCAATACATTGTATGCACCCAATATGTTGGTTTTTACCGCCTCGATCGGGAAAAACTCGCACGTTGGCACCTGCTTGAGCGCCGCCGCATGGAACACATAGTCCACCCCGTGCATCGCAGAGGCCACGCTGTCGCGGTCCCGCACGTCACCAATGACAAAACGGAGTGTCGGATCATCAAACGCATTGCGCATATCAAACTGTTTTTTTTCGTCTCGGCTGAATATGATGATGCGGCTGGGTTTTTGAGAAAGAAGGGAACGGATCACCGTGTTGCCGAACGATCCCGTACCGCCGGTGATCAAAACGACTTTTCCTCTGATTGCGTCTTTTAGTTTTTTCTCCATACCCCGTTATGTTGCGAGGACCCGGTCAATATGCACGCTGAATATCCGATTATAGTCAAATCTCGAAACGTAGTCCGCGGCATGTTTCCGATACTCGGTAAGCAGTTTTTGATCCTTCAGGAGTCTTACTATAGCACGAACGAGTGCCTCTTTTCTATACGGCACCACGAGAGCGCAGCGGTGCTCTTCCAACTCCCTCGCGTTGGCAATGGCATCGGTCACCACCACCGCAAGCGCGGCTGCCATATAGTCTTTCAGTTTCCCCGGATCGGCGTTCTTTACTTTGTCATCCAAAATGTCCGTGTTAAACGGCGCCACACCCACTGCCGCTTGTGTCAGGAGCCCCTCAAGCCGCTTTCTATCCGCTACCCACCCGAAAAAATGTACCCGGCGTGTCAGGTTGAGGCGTTTTGCAAGCATTTTCAGCCGCTCCAGTTCCGCTCCGCCGCCGATGATATCAAGCGTAACCGAGGGCACTTCCTTTACAATATCCGGCATGGCTTCCAGAAGAAGATCTACTCCCATATGCGGCAGCAAGTGGCCGGAAAATATCAGTTTAAAACGGTCGATCTTTGCAATGGGCAGGCGTTTGGTTTTGTCAAACCAAATGCCGATCGGCACCGTATATTGTCTGCCGATGGCCGCGGTGACGTTATGAAATTTCTTCCGCGCATCAACCATAACGGGCGAAACGTTCCATGTTTCATCGGCATGTTGTACGCAGAATTTATCCATCGCGTGATAGAGCCTGTTGAGCCAACCCTGCGCAAATCGTGTTGGGAAATAATCAATCGTGTAATACACGACTTTACCCACCCTCCCCAAGCGCTTCAATATCAATCCTTCCAGTGCATTGAGGTTATCAACGCCGATAAACAGATCAAACGTTTGCTTTGTTTTAAAGACCCACCAGAGGGTAAGGAATAATTCAATAATCGAGCTGACGAGCACATTGCGGCTGCGCAGGACTGCCGCTGACCGCTTAAAAATTTTCGATCCGCGGCTTGCTTCTGCATACGAATGCTCGTTATCCGCAACATCAGCAAGCGGCAGCGGGTGACTTATATACAGCAAATTTTGACAGCTACGCTCACGCAAAAAATCCCGGAGCGCCTGCGAAGCGGAATAAATGCGGGAGTGGGTTACCAAAACAATTGACTTATGTTCGAGGGACTTCATAATAGGTGTCCGGGTCAGAGGGGTTAAACGGCTCGTCAGTATATGCCAATAGATACATTTCGTCGCTGCCGATGTTCATTATGGCATGAAGGGATCCCACGGGTATTTCCACGCTCACCATGTTTCGTTCACCCATTTCCAGCTCCACCGTCTCCCTTGTTTTTCTGTCTGTGACCGTAAGTTTACCCCGGCCGGCTACCACGCAATACCATTCGCGCTTCCGCCGGTGATAATGGTTTCCCTTGATCTGCCCGGGGTGGGCGGTGGTTACCAGAATTTGGCCGAAGGGAGACCCCCCCACATCCTCCGGCCGCAGAATCTCAGCCAGCCATCCGCGATCGTCTTTGTGCACCTCAAGTTTTTTGACGTTAAGTTTCATAGGCAAGGGTTCTCCTTATGCCTTCTTCAAGCGTCACCGTGGGCTCCCACCCCAGCATCCGCTTTGCGTAACTCCCGGTTCTTGGCTCGTACTCAACTTGGGCGGCTGTCAAAGGTTCATACTGCTTCTTGATCTTTTTCCCGTTGATGCGCTCCATAATCCCGATAATTTCACTGAGCGTCGTCCCGACTCCTGAACAAATATCAAAATATTCAAGCCGTTCGCCTTCTGTATTATATATCGCTTTTTCTATCGCTGCGACCACGTCCTCCACAAAGATATAATCCCGTCTTTGTTCTCCGTCACCGGTAACTCTCAATGGTTTGCCTTCACGGACAAGGTGTGCAAATGTTGCAATCACGGAATTGTAGAACGGCTTCCCGCCCGGTCCATAAATATTGGATATGCGTAGTATGTGTGCACGCAGGGGCGTGGTACGCACAAAATATTCAATCGCCTCCTCGGCGAGGTGCTTGGTAAGCCCGTAAAAACTGTTTTCCCAATATACCTGAAAAGAAGATGCGAATATGAGTTTTGCGTTTGGAGCGTATGAAGCCATGGCCTGAAGCACTCCGACGGTTCCCAGCGTGTTGGTGCGCAGTAACGTTGCGTCGCTATCGCGGTTTGCTCCGAGCAAATGAACGACAACATCTGCGCCTTTCATCAGGTCGCTCATCGTTTCCGGTCGAAACACATCATGTCTCGTTTTATCCAACTCACGAACCGCCACACTCTTCTTTTTCAGTGCCGAGACAAGGTGCCCGCCGATAAACCCTTTGGATCCGGTTGCCACAATCGTCATACTTAAGGAAAAAATCTACCAGCCAGAAATCCCAAAAATCCTGCGGTCTGTTCCACCACAAGCATCACCATCATTCCGATGGTGAGTATGGGATGCGACAACAACCGCCTCCAGTTGCGGTAAAACGCAGGACGCAAGAGATATATGAGCTGCTGACCGGTGACGGATATGGGGTGCCGGGCTATGTAACGGGACACTTTACGTCCATAATAATATTTTTTTCTTGCAAGAGACAGAAGCGTGACGTTTCGTTCATTGTGCAAAATATAACTCTGGATCCTTGCTATCGCATATTTGCGTCTAATCCGCTGCGGCAAGTCCCAATCTTCCGGCCCCGTTAACTGTTCATCGTAACCGCCCATTTCCCAAAATGCCTGTTTGTCAAAAAACCTTGCCGCCTCAATCGTCTCATCACCCACATAACACGCGCGCTCGAGGGCCTTGCACTTCGCCCAATACCCGACGCCGACGGACTTTTCGGGTATCACCACAACGTTCGCATCCGGATTTTTCTTTGCCTCCTTCATACACTCAGAAATAACGCCGTCCTCCAATACCATATCGGCGTCAAGAAATAAAAGGTAGTTCCCTGCAGCGCGGCCGGCGCCGAAGTTTCGTTGGGCGCTGCGCTCCGGTCCCTTGGTAAACACGCGCGCACCGAAGGATCGGACGACCGTCCGCGTGTCATCCGTTGAATGATTGTCCACCACGATAATCTCGAAGTGTTTATGTGTTTGTCCCGCCAGACTCGTCAGGAGTTCACCGATGACTGATGCCTCATTTTTTGTCGTAATAATGACGGAAACCAGGGGCTTCATGCTATTGCACGCATTATACCACCC
>CAYIWI010000057.1:4029-5267 GCA_964367065.1 uncultured Gammaproteobacteria bacterium | reverse complement strand
ATGTCAAAGTTATCTTGCGGAGCACTGTCGACCACGAATTGTTTTTCACACGTGACGCACTCTTGAATTAACCGCCACGTATCATGTTTTTTGATGACGCCAATAGGTTTCATCATTCCTCCACAGTCTGATGCTCTATCACACGGAATTTTGTCATCGACATGCTTGCTCCATAAACATGATGGGCAATGATTGTTATATCTGCCGCCCATAACTGAAGTGCCGCAATGTTCGCATTCATACGGTTCTTCTTTTGGGACTAAAAAATTTTTCCTCTGGTTAGATTCCATATGGACTGGATTTTGCCCTCTACATGTGTTATACTTCCTTTTGACCTGGGAACAAAGTGTGAGACCCCGTCCTTGAGACATTTCTCTTTAGGCGTGTGTGTGTCCTCTTCAAGACCTAAGGAGAAAGGAAAATCCATATGGCAACCAATTTATTTGTGGGGAATCTTCCCTACACCATGGACAGCGACAAGCTTGGCCAAGTATTTGCCCAAGCAGGTCAAGTGGTTTCCGCCAAAGTGATCTCGGATAAATATTCCGGAAGGTCACGGGGATTCGGATTTGTCGAAATGGCATCCGATGCGGAATCAAAGAAAGCCATTGAAATGTTCAATGGTAAAGACGTCGAAGGTCGGGCGATGGTAGTGAATGAAGCCAAACCGCGGGAAGAGCGACCGAGAGAGTAAGCAAAATGACAGATGAGCACGTGATAAAAAGAACGTGATGGGCACATGATCATGTGTTTTTCATGTTCTTCAATCACGTGCTCATCGTATGGGTTTGTTTTAAACCCATACTTTTGCTACCATACGCCCATATGTTTCAAAGCCCGACGCACGGAGAGCTAGAGCTACCTCAGGTGCGCGAGAAGATCCTTTCATTTTTAGCCGCCGAGCCCGAACGGAAGTACCAACTGGTTGTGGGTACCGACTCTCAGCCGCATAACGGATCCGGGGTGGACTTTGTGACTGCCATTGTCGTGCATCGCGTGGGGATGGGCGGCATCTACTTCTGGAAGCGGGTGGTCAATAAAAAAGTCTATGTGCTTCGCCAGCGCATGTACGAGGAGGCGGCGATGTCCCTTGAGATGGCAGAGACAGTCTTGGCGCTCCTACACCGCGACGGCATTACCAAGTACGACGTGGAAATCCATGTGGATATCGGCAAGTTCGGCAAAACGCGTGAGATGATTACCGAAATTGTGGGTATGATCCGCGGGTCGGGCTACAC
>CAYIWI010000057.1:0-3929 GCA_964367065.1 uncultured Gammaproteobacteria bacterium | reverse complement strand
GGCGTGGGGAGCGGGGCACAGCGGCCGCCAACCGGCTCGGTGCCACGGACAAAAAATTCAAGACGACCGAAATAACAGGGCAGTGCCACGATGTTGTCCGGCTTCGGAGGCACTTCATCCGCTTTGTCCTTAAGAAGTTCTGTCATGATGTCGTGCCAGATGGGGGAGGCCCCGGTGACGCCGGAGGTGAGATACGGATCCATGGGAGCATTGTTGTTGTTACCCACCCAGACCGTCACGACGTAGGAAGGCGTAAATCCCACGGTCCAGTTGTCCCGCTTATCGTTGCTTGTGCCGGTCTTGACCGATACCGTTTTGCCTGAAATCACCAAGCTTGAGTTTGTGCCGAACGCCGCGGCACGCGCGGCATTATCGCTTAATATATTGCCTAAAATCCATGCAACTTCTGGTTTCACCGCCGAAGCGCCTTGCTTGGGACTGTTTTTTTCTATCACCCGACCGGTGTAGTCCGTGACTTCCAGAATGGGCAACAGATCGACGCGTTTCCCCGCATTGGCAAGTGTCCCGAATACTTTTGCCATATCCAGCATGGTCACCTCGCCGCCGCCCAGGGTGAGCGACAGGCCGTAGCGGCTTTCTTCTTCCCAGGTAGTGATCCCCATGAGTCTTCCTTTCGCAATCATGGTCGCCACGCCGATTTTCGCAAGCGTACGCACCGCCGGAATATTGTAGGAATTGGCCAATGCATACCGAAGCGGTGTGGGTCCGTGGAACTTGCCGTCATAGTTAACCGGCGCATACGGAACACTCCCCGGGGTCCGATAGACGATGGGGCTGTCGTCCAAGACGGTTGCCGCGGTAAAGCCGTTCTCCAGTGCCGCTGCATAGTTAACGACCTTTATGGAGCTCCCCGGCTGGCGAAGGCTCGTCGTTACATTGACGTTGCCATCGTCTGAAACCGCAAAGTAGTCTTTGCTGCCGACCATCGCGAGTATTTCTCCGGTTTTGGGGTTGGTGACCAGGGCCGCACCGTTGCCGACGCGCAAATACCGCAGCGCTTCGATCTGGGCACGCACCATATCTTCTGCTTTTTCCTGAATACCTGCATCCAGCGATGTTTTGATGCGCAGCCCCCCCCGTTCTACCAGCCGGGGCCCGTACCGGCGTTCCAAAAGTTCCTTCACGTACATCACAAAGTGGGGCGCCCGTATTGCCACGCGCGGGGCAGCAAAGTGCAACTCTTGAGCAAGCGCTTCTTTGGCCTGCTCTCGTGTGATATAACGGTCCTCCACCATGCGCCGGAGTACCTCCTGCTTACGTTCTGTTGCTTTTTCCGGGTGGGCACCGAACGGTGAGTATTCAGTTGGCGCTGCAGGGAGCCCGGCCAACAGTGCTGCCTCCGCCAGGGTAACGTCGGCAACCGATTTTCCAAAATACGTTTGGCTCGCTGTTTCAATGCCCCAGGCGGTGCCGCCATACGGAACCTGGTTGAGATACATTTCAAGAATTTGGTTTTTGCTGTACATGCGCTCTGCCCAGAACGCCAGAATTATCTCTTTCACCTTGCGGGAAAGTTTTACTTCAGGGGTCAAGAGGGCGGATTTTATGAGTTGCTGGGTGATGGTGGAGCCGCCTTGAATGCGGCCTCGGAGAGTGATTTCCATGGCCGCGCGCAGGATCCCGCGCAGAGAAAACCCGTTGTGGCGGTAAAAATCCCGGTCTTCGATGGCAATGGTTGCCTGTTTGACAATATTGGGGATGTCAGACAGCGGCAACGGTGTGCGGTTTTGGTCTGCATAAATTTCGTAGAGCAAGGAGCCGCTGCGGTCATAAATTTTCGTGGTGACTTCCAAATCCCGACGGGTCAGGAGCTGCGGATTAGGGAGTGCTTTCAAAAAAAAGTACGCGTTGTACGGCAACAGCAAAAACAGAAGGGTGATGGTGACACCGGCGATAAACGACTTGACTTGTTCAGAAACCGGGATGGCCGGTTTGGGAAACACGATGCCCTGTTTTGGCAATGAAGGCGTCGGGGGGAGGCGTGCTCGCAGTGTTTGCAGCCGCTGTCTCATCGCGCGGATGACATCGGGTACGCGTCGAAAGAATGATATCTCCGGCCTTCGGATGCGTACTTTTTTTTCACTAACCCAATGGGCAAGGGCACGCAGTCCTTCCGATGTGATTGCCAAGCCGATGAGACCGGTTGTCCAAACGGCAGAAAAAAACAGCCGGAAGAGAAACCGGACCAGATCGCCGATTTCTATAAAAAGAAACGGCAGAAACAATGCCAGTTGAACGAGGAGACTATTTTGTATCCGATTATCAGGATTTGTCTTTCTGCGACGCGCCATAGCCAAAGCGTTATATCATAGGCTATGGGTTTATGACAAGGGGCGTTGCTGACTGCGGGTCCTGCCAGTCGCGTATCCCGGCAACATCCTCGTCCCTCACCAACCGAACACTATGCTTATCTTATCTTCTGACCGCACTCGTACCTTCAGTAACCTTACCATTGTCGTGGGTAGCATTCGTTCGGGGCTGCGTGATTGCCGGGAACCCCTCGCTCCTGTCACCCGCACCCATTTATTTATTGGCTTATTGGATTATTTGATTATTACGGCTTTGCCGTCGGGGTGTGGGCAGTCCAGGCACCAGGAGGAGACGGCATCACGGAGCACAGGGTGTTCCTGCATTTCCACGTTGTCCGTTTGCCCCGGGGCGGCCAAGTCGCCGGTTGTTTTATCAATGGCCACGGATTGTTTGAGGTTTTCGCGCTCGGCGGGCACCGTTCCTCTGATGAAGTATTCAAACCGTGTAGGACACCCTTTATCATCACTATCGGGATTAGGAGGGAGAAGCCCCGAGAGAGTACACACCTGGGCGCCCACAATGCCGTCGGGTTGCTTGGGCCAGACGTCAGGCTTGCCGTCCAACAGATGGGCCATGATTTTGCGCCAGATGGGGGCTGCGCCGGTAATGCCGGAGACCAGCGCCGGGTTCATGGGAGAATTATCGTTATTCCCAACCCACGTCGCGACCAGGTATTGCGGCGTGTAACCGATGGTCCAGTTATCACGCAGGTCATCCGTGGTACCGGTTTTCACCGACACGGCATGCCCCGGGATGACCAGTGTGGATGATGGGCCAAAGGCGTCCTGCCGGGCATTGTTGTCCAGGAGAATATGGGAAATGAGAAACGCGGTTTCGGAAGAGACGACCCGCGGTCCGGTGAGTAATAACTGGGAAGGAACATCGCGGTTGAGGTTTGGATCTTTGTACTGCGCGAGTACCTTGCCTTTTTTATCAACGACTTTAAGAATGGACACCAAATCATGACGTATCCCAGCGTTGGCAAAGATGCTGAATGCCCGGGCCATGTCGACCATCCGCACTTCGCCGCCGCCCAAGGTCAGCGACAGTCCGTAGCGCGTGGAGTCTTTGATGGTATCCAGGCCGAAGGCGCTGGCGGATGCCACCATATCCGCCACCGTATTGAGATACAGCATTTTGACTGCCGGGATGTTGTACGAGTTGCCCAGTGCCAGCCGGAGCTGCACCGGTCCATGGAATTTGCCGTCATAGTTGTTCGGGCAGTAATTGGGCTGGTTGATGTTGGCAAAGCAGGTCGGTACGTCCAAAAACATCGTGGCCGGTGTCACAATTTTTTTCTCCAGGCCCAGGGCATAATTAACGGGTTTAATGGACGATCCGGGCTGTCTGGGCGCGGTGGTCACGTTGAAACTTCCCGACGGCGAAGCGAAGTAATCAACAGACCCCACCATGGC
This sequence comes from uncultured Gammaproteobacteria bacterium, assembly GCA_964367065.1. GTDB lineage: Bacteria > Patescibacteriota > Microgenomatia > UBA10105 > UBA927 > JACREP01. Next base: position 183 of record CAYIWI010000057.1, on the reverse strand, counting down.
CAAAATTTCTCCGGTTGCGGGGCGGGTGACCAATAAACTGCCATTGGTGACGCGGAGATTTTTGAGTTTTTCCACTTCTGCCGCAACCGTTGCCTGGGCATATTCCTGAAGATCCAAATCCAGCGTAGTGGTGACTTTGAGCCCTCCCCGTTCCACCACCGCCTCGCCGTACTGTTCCACGAG
>CAYIWI010000056.1:0-5281 GCA_964367065.1 uncultured Gammaproteobacteria bacterium | reverse complement strand
ATTTTTTTGGGCGGTTGGGCCCCGCCGCGCCTAAGGCTATGGTTTGTATCTAAAAATTTTTTATTTTGGACGTGCGACCTCAGCGCCTGCCTTCCCTCCAAACAAAATAATCCCCAGCGTCGCCATGGCGGATAGCTGAAACGAGAGGTCCGTGATCCATTCGGGATTTAGCAGTAACATGGTACTGACTGCTAACATCCACGCTAGCAGTCCCCATGTCTGTCTGCCAAAAATAATGGCCAGTAAACTGATCCCGCCCATGATCCCCGCCCGGATGACGCTGGGGCTGGGCCCCACAAACCAGATGAAACCTGTGATCAGCAGGATCGTCAATGCGCTGGCAAATCTCCTGCCCACCAGCCAAAGGAGCGAGAAATTGATGATGCCGGTCAAAATGGTGATGTTGGTGCCGGACAGCGCCACGATATGCAGGGTGCCGGTGCGGATCAGTGCATCGGTGAGTTCGCGCGACATGGTCGCCTTGGTACCAAACAGAATGCCGGCAAGCAGGCCCGCATGGGGCTCCGGAAGCAGTTGATTGAGGATAGAAGTAAATGTTGTGACAGTTATCATATCGTATTTCCCGGCGGCGCTTATCGCGCCACGCCGCCTTCCCCTCACGCCTTCTCCGGTCATAGGACGAGTTGGTCTTTCAGTTTTTTAAATAAGGCCTGCCCCATTGCCTTCTTCTCCACTAGTTCTTCCAGGCTCCCGTACGGCCGGTTGTCGATGATTTTTTTCGCCGTCACCGGACCGATGCCGGGGAGCGCCTCAAGATCCTCCTGGAGCGCGCTATTTATAGAAATCCGCGCAAGAGCGGTAGAACTTGAAAGCGCGGCGGGTCGTGGCGGCGCAGGGATAAATTGGATCGGGGCGGGGGTTTGGGCGGTTTTGAAAAGAAGGATGATTGATACAGCTATGAAGATGATGCTCGTGCTCCCCAAAACGATGGGAACCTTGTATCGTTGCCATGCCATCAAGATCCATTACACCATAAACCTATGCCGCGCACCAGCTGTGTGTTGACTGTATATTCCAACACAGCCTATTGTTCGAGCTTGTCGAGAACTTCTCGACTCCCCGATTTGATCGGGGTCGCTCGAAGAATAATGGATTTTGATACAGCTTCTAGACGACGAAGTTGATGAGGCGGCCCGGCACAAAAATAACTTTTTTAATCTTCTGGCCCGCCAGATACTTCTGCACTTTCTCGCTTTTCCGTGCTTCGCTTTCGACTTCATTTGGCATTTGGCATTTGGCATTTGGCATTGAAATGGTCTCCCGCAGCTTGCCATTCACCTGGACAATGATGTCCACCGCTTCTTCTTCCAACATCGACGGATCGTACGACGGCCACGGCTGAAGGTGGACGGACCAGCGGCTACCCGAGGAAGCAAGGCGCGGGGAGGCGTGCCGTTTCGAAGTGCCGTCACGGCCTTGGCTCATAAGACCGGCTGGAGAGGTAGCCGTCTGGACCTTGACGGCACGAGACAACGGCATGCCGACCTCAGCGCCTCTCACCCGTTGCCACAGCTCTTCTGCCAAATACGGCGCAAAGGGGGCCAACAGCAAGATGAAGGTTTTGAGCTCTTCCCTCCCAAGGCCAGACCCCTTTCCTTCAACGAGATTGGTAAATTCCATCATCGCGGCAATCGCGGTATTGTACCTGCGCTTCTCCATATCCTCCGTAACTTTCTTCACGAGTCTATGCAGCGCGCGCTGTGTTTCCGGGCTGACAGCTGACATCGCTAATCTCCACACTCGCCCGATCCAGCGATGCATGCCTTCCATAGCCGTATCGCGGAAGTCGCCGCCCTGGTCAAACGGCCCCATGAACATGAGGTACAGCCGCAGCGCGTCGGCTCCATAGGAGGCGATGTACTCGTCGGGGGCAACGACGTTCCCTTTGCTTTTGCTCATCTTGGCGCCGTCTTTGATGACCAGTCCGTGGGCGTAAAAGCGGGTAAATGGTTCCTCAAAATCCAGGTATCCCCAATCGTGAAGCGCCATGGTCACGAAACGGCTGTACAAAAGGTGCAGCACGCTGTGCTCCGCCCCGCCGGTATACATGTGGACAGGGAGCCAGCGTCGGGTGATCTGAGGGTCCCAAGGAAGTTCAGAATGTTGAATGTTGAATGTTGAATGTTGAATTAATTTGGCATTTGGCATTTGGCATTTGGCATTTCGTACCGATGGATAGCGGAGGAAGTACCACGAACTATCAAGAAATGTATCAGATACATCTGTTTCCCGTACAGCCGGTCCCCCGCACCCCGGGCACGTCGTTTCATAAAATTCTTTATGTTTGGCCAGCGGTGCCACGCCGTCATCACCGGGCTTGTAATCCTCGATCCTTGGAAGAAGCACCGGAAGTTGATCCTCCGGTACCGGATACCAGCCAGCGGAATGTTGAATGTCGAATGATGAATGCTGAATATCATCCTTCTGATTAGCTTTATTTAGCATTCGTAATTCAGCATTCGGCATTGATTGTGCTTCATCAGTAGTGAACCATGATCGCCCCTCAGAAGCGCATTTCTTACAAAACACCATTGGGATCGGTGGGCCCCAGTAGCGCTGGCGGCTGATGAGCCAGTCGCGGAGATGATACGTGGTCACACGCTTCCCCCATCCTTTTTCCTCAAGAAGATCCATCATCCTGCGCGTTGCCTCATGGATATCCAAACCATCCAGGAACTCAGAGTTAACCATCGTTCCTTCCTCCTCCTGCACCTGTTCTTCTTTGGTAATGGCCGATGTATCCCCATCTGAACCCACAACCACGCGTTTGACGGGTATATCAAACTGTATCGCAAACTCAAAATCCCGTAGGTCATGCCCCGGCACACCCACCACGGCCCCAGTACCAAACCCCATCAACACAAAATCAGAAACAAACAGCGGCATCCGATATCCGTTCAGTTGATTTATGCAGTACAGCCCGCTGGCAACACCGGTCTTTTTTTTGCCCTCCACGATGCGTTCTTCCGGCGTTTTATTCAGCGTCACATCCCGGTATCGAGTCATTTTGACGCGATCTTTTTCGTCTAGCGCTTTCCCCTCCCGAGTGCGCGGGTCCAACAGTTTGGTAACAAACGGATGCTCCGGAGCAATCACCACAAATGTGGTGCCGAAGTTGGTATCCGGCCGGGTTGTGAAGCAGGTAATACTTCCAACTTCTTTCCCTTCTTTATCCTCTACTGGATAACGTATGTTGATCCCCTCTTTTTTCCCGATCCAATTCGTCTGTGCTACTTTTACTTTTTCCGACCAGTCGAGGCTAGGTATATTTTCCTGCAGTTTTTCCGCATATGCGGTAATTCTAAAAAACCATTGTTCCAACAATTTTCTCACTACAGTATTCCCGCATCGCTCACATTTTTGCTCTATGACCTGTTCATCGGCTAAAACCGTTTTACAACTGGGGCACCAGTTGACCTCTGCTTTGCCCCGATACGCAAGCCCGTGCCTAAACATTTGGGTAAACAACCACTGGGTCCAACGGTAATACGCCGGATCATAGGTTTCCAGCGTCCGCGTCCAGTCAAACATTGCCCCAATGCGTGCCAGCTGATCATAAAACTTCTTTTGGGAAATCTGTGCCTGGTCCATAGGATGCTTGCCCACTTTGAACGCATAGTTTTCGCTGTGGATGCCGAACCCGTCCAGGCCGATGGGCTCCAGCACGTCATAGCCTTGCATCCGCTTGAACCGGCCGTAGATATCCGAGCCGGTGAAGGCATACATATTGCCCACATGCAGGCCTTCCGCCGACGGATACGGGAACATCATGAGGTTATAGAAGGGCCGCTTCCCCGCAATGTCCGGCGTGTCCAGGCGGGATTCCCGCCATCTTTTGGCCCACGCGGCTTCTACCTTCTGATGGTCATACTGCTCCGGCTTCCCTTTCATTGATATATAGTATATGATGGATCGAAGCGCCGGACAAGAAGCAGGTAGCGCAAGGCCGCCGAGGTAATTACTATTGGCCATTATTGAACGATGATGCCAAGGCGAGCTAACGAGAGAAATGTATTGTTCGAGCTTGTCGAGAACTTCTCGACTCCCCGCCAGCCCGCGGATCGCTCGAAGAATAAGCGTGTAAGTCCAAACTCTTTTCTTATTTTTCATCTGGCGATCCGACGGCAGAACATACAAAATTAATACGATTTAGAGCGTCACAACGGTATTTCTTTAACATAGCGCTCATTTAACAAGAGTGCTAAGCTTCCCCGGTCAACACCTTCAGGGTATTTCGTGATTATTTTCTTCTCCAGGAGTCCCCGGATCCTTCTTTTTTCTAAAATAGTCACGCGATTTTTGACCAATAAACTATAAGGCTATAGAGCAAAATACTACAGGCCATAATTCTCTCTAGCCTGTCTTGACGGGCTTTTTCATCGCTTTTTTCCGACACGCCAAACAGACGCTGTTGTAAGAAATGTCATGCCCTCTCCTACTATATCATTCAAAAGTTATTGATATATGATGTGGTTTGAGTTGTTAATCAAAGCTAATTTAATTATGCGGGAATTCGTGAAATGTGTCATATTCTCATCATGTTCCTTAAACTCGCGCTTTTCCGGCATATGCTCTTTCCACTACTCAACTACATCACTTCCCTCTTGACAAGCTTATTATAAATAGATTTACTGTATGTATGGATAATTCTTCGGAAATAATGTTGTCTAATCTCGCGACGTATCAAGACATTCTGGAATCTTCATTTGCCGAATTCCTGAAAGCCCGCGGGTCTTCGGTAAAAACGCAGAAAAACTATCAGTCTGACCTGCGATACTTCTTCAGTTGGGTTTCCCTGACTATCCAATCACAAAACGCCACCCTGCCATCCTCGCACCTAGAATTTCTTCACAGGATCACTCCGCACACCCTGGAGCAGTACAAGCATTTCCTCGTTGCCAACCGAATCCCCGCAGCTACTATCAACCGCCGGCTCTCAACCCTGCGGACGTTCGGCGCATTTTGCCAGGCTCATCAATGGTGGCAGGAAGATCCGACGGTCATTTTAACCAACGTAGCCCTGCAACCCGCACCGCACGATGCAACCCAGGAAATGCTCGCCGCATTCCGCGCTGATTTGGCCCGTGAAGGCGCCTCAAGAGTGACGATCAAAAATTATTCCAGCGACGTCAAACAGTTCTTGCATTGGCTCAGTACTGTAGAAGGTTCCCATGCGTAATTTGTCAAATTGTTAAATTCTATGCGTCTCCTGCCGGACCACATAAACCACTACGTCGAAACCTTAGCCAGAAACGGCCTT
>CAYIWI010000055.1:0-5417 GCA_964367065.1 uncultured Gammaproteobacteria bacterium | reverse complement strand
ATGGAGCGGACGCACCGATGGGCAGTACGCAGCAAAGCTGCGAATGCTAAATGCCAAATGCTAAATGCCAAATCAGGGAAACCAAAGCAGGCGCTCTACGGTGTGGTGCAGGGGAGTGTATTTGAGGATTTGCGTTCTGCATCAGCAGAATTTATATCTTCACTGGATTTTGATGGAATTGCCATTGGCGGCGTTTCGGTTGGGGAGAGCAAAAAGGAGATGGTGGATGTGCTTGACTGGACGGTTCCACTTCTCCCAAACGACAAGCCACGGCATCTCCTGGGCGTGGGCGAAATCGATGATATCTTTGAACTGGTGGCGCGGGGCATTGATACGTTTGACTGCGTGCAGCCGACCCGGCTGGCGAGGATGGGGCGGGTCTACGCCCCAGTGCGTCATTCCCGCCCTCACCAGGGTAAACGAAGCGGGAATCCATCTTTGATGAAAGACTGGATCCTCGGGTCAAGCCCGAGGATGACACATAGAGCAAGGTTTGAAATAGACATCACGAAAAAAATTTATGCTGAAGACTCAAATCCGATTGACAAAGCATGTCAGTGCTATACGTGTCGAAATTTCTCAAGAGCCTATCTCCACCATCTGTTTCGCGTCCGTGAGCTGTTGGCGTATCGGCTCGCAACAATCCACAATATTCATTTCATTAATACTCTGATGAGCGAGATTCGGCAGGCGATTGCGGACGGATCGTTTCTTGAACTGACAAAGCGATGGATCTAGAATAGATCAGGGGGTGATTGAGTCTATGGGTGGATTTGGAGATTTGTATAAAGGCGATAAGAAAAAATTGAAAAAAACCCAACTGGAGAAAAAGGCGCAAAAGCAACTGACCGGCACCTCGCCGTGGCAGCTGCCGCAGGTGACCATCATCAAAAAAGGGAAGAAGGAGTGGTAGATGCAGAAACGGTATGAACGGCTGGGTCTTCGTTTCGGACGGTGGGTGGCCGCAGGAATACTCCTGGTTTTGGCGGTCATCGCCGGGGTTACCTGGATGGTGCTCAAGAAACCCGCGCTCCCAAGGCTTACGGTGGTGGCGGTGGGGGATCCGATGGTGGTGTGGTCGTGGGACAGCAGCGTGCACCGCGCCGTACGGATCATCATGCCGGCCGCCACCGTCATTGAGGCAGCCGGCGGGTACTCCAAGTATTCATTGCATGCACTGTCGCGCCTGGGGGACATAGAGGGCCGGGGCGGCACCATTTTGGCCCAGAGTATTCAGGAGGCCTTCGGTCTTCCCATCGACGGATACATCGGCCCCAACGGGCCAGAACTTCCGGGAGGCGCCGATGCCTCGCTTGTGCCCGCGCCGCTTGCAATTTTACGATTCCCTCTTGTTATCCTGGGATCCTATCGGGCCAATCTATCGCCGACAACGCTTCTGTATCTGTCTTTGGCCGCAACGAGACTTCGACCGGACCATGTCACGACGATTGAATTGACCGAAGATGCCCTGGTATCCGAGCAGCTGGCGGACGGCACCGTGGTGGCGACTCCGGACATGAGCAGACTGGATGTTCTGTTTGGGACCATGTTTGAGGACGCGCGGGTTCGCAGGGAGGGCCTTTCGGTGGCAGTGTACAACACTACGGATATGGCAAGCCTGGGCAGCCGCGTGGGAAAACTGCTGGGCCGCATGGGCGTGTTTGTGGTACGCGTCGGCAACGATACGCAACCCATTGATCAGTGCTCGGTGCGCGGGAGCAAAAAAGCACTCGCCAGCGCCACGGCGGCCGTCGTTATCAAAATTTTAGGATGCAGGCAAGAAGAGGGGACACCGGAACTCGCGGATTTGGAAGTCCGTGTAGGGAAAGCCTATCAGGCGCGATTTCTCCCGGGGGCGCAGCACTAGATTACCCCTCTTCCGGATTTTCTTCTTTTTCCGAGTCTGCCTCGTCGGCGCTATCCGGCGCTGTCATGCCCCTGGTAAACGGCACGTAACTGGTGATGGCGGTGAAAGATGGTTGATGGGCGAACCGCTTGCCGCGGGAAAGCTCCCGCAAAAAGATCTTGAGCGACTGTTTTTCCACGCCCTTAACCAGCGCCTGGTAGCGGTTGCCCGCATCCATGAACTTGTTGAGCTTAAATGATATGTCATCGGGAAGTACCGCCAGATAGCGATTTTTGGCGTCGCGTACCTCGACGCAATGGTTTTTTGCCTTGAGTATCACTTCCTGACCACTGACGAGGGTAGAGAGAATTGCCACAGGCGCCAGGTGGACGCACTCAACGATTTTCGTCTTGCCGGGTTCTTCCAGAAACTGCAACGGTGAGATCGCCTGCATGGGAACTCCGGTGACATCTTTTCGCTTGAGCGTTCCCAGTCGTTTGAGATTTTTGAGTGCGATGTGGTGGTACGGGTCCAGGACCAACACCTTATGATAGGTCGTTTTGGCCTGTGTGAATTTGCCGGTTTTAAGATACGCAAAGGCAAGTCGGCACAGCGCATCGATGTCTCCTTTATCTTGTGCCAGAATTGCCGTGTTGGTGCGGATAGCCTCGCTCCAGTGTTGAGCAAGAGCCTGAGCGATGGCGTCTTCGGCAGTAGCGCGTTTGTCCATAGGGAGAACGTGGAGAGGGTACTCATTTTCTTGAGAATTGTCAAGAGAGGAGATACAATGCTAAATGCCGAATGATGAATGCCGAATGATGAATGAAAACTATCCTATGGTGTTTTTATTCAGCATTTAGAATTTTGCATTCAACATTTTTTCTATGTCCGGTCATTCCAAATGGTCCAAAGTAAAGCATCAGAAAGCCACGACGGACGTGGCGCGCGGCGCGGCGTTCACCAAGGCATCGCGGGCCATCACCGTGGCAGTGCGCGAGGGCGGCACGGATGCCAACAGCAACTTTCATCTGCGGTTGGCCATAGAGCAGGCGCGGGCAGTCAACATGCCCAAGGAAACCATCCAGCGGGCCATTGAAAAAGGATCGGGGCCGGCGGGGGAGGGCGGCATTGAGCGGGTTGTGTACGGAGCGTACGGCCCGGGAGGAGTGGCCTTGCTTATCGAAGCGGTAACCGATAACCGTAACCGGACCGTCTCAGTCATCAAAAACACGCTGGAGCGTTTTGGCGGAAGCCTGGTGTCTCCGGGGGCCGTGGCCTTTCTTTTTACCCGCAGCGGGATCACCATGAAACCGTTGGTTGTCATGGAGCTGCCCCAAGACAAACGAGCAACCATCGAAACTCTGGTTGCACAACTGACAGCGTTGGAAGATGTCCAGCGGGTGTATACGAACATATGAACGGATTTCTCTCGTCCCTCAAGCTCCGTTTTAAGCGGTGGGACCGCAGGCTGACCATCACGAAGCGGCAGCAATTTGTTGCAATAACGCTGGCGCTTACCGCCGGATTGATACTGACACAGCTTGCGTCTTCTGATTTTCGCTACCCCCTGGTGACAGCTCTTTCGCTGGCGACGTACGGGATGAGCGCGTTTGCGATGCGACAGGATTTGCGCGGCATTGAGTGGGTGACGCTGTTGACGCTGCCGACGCTGTTTACCGGCGCGGTGGGACTGTTTTATTTTTTGCTGCCGGTGCGATGGCTCACGCGGGTGCCGGTTGCCGTGTTGTATGCAGTGGGGATGTACGCACTCCTTTTGACGGAAAATATTTACAACGTGGCAGCCAACCGGACCATTGCGCTTCTTCGGGCCGCGTACTCGGTGGGGTTTCTCTTGACGATCGTGACCTATTTTTTACTGGTACAAACGCTTCTTGCATTCCGGTTGCCGGTGATTGTGATCGTACTGCTGGTCGGTGCGGTCAGTTTTGTGCTGCTTTTTCAGTCGCTGTGGGCCATGGAGCTTGGGGAGCGGGGGAGTAGCATTGTGGTTCGGTTAAGCGCCAGCCTCACGCTGGTTCTTATGGAACTTGCCTGGGTATTTTCGTTTTGGCCGGCGAAAACCACGTTGCAGGCGATTTTTTTTACGACCTGTTTCTATGGGTTAGCCGGTATGGCACAGCAGTACCTTGTGGAAAAGTTGTATAAAAAGACGGTGACGGAATTTTTCATCGTGTGTGTTATTGTTTTAGGACTGATTCTTTTAACCACGCGTTGGCGGGGAAATTTATAAACGAGAGTGGGGGAAGGGGAGGCTGATATAGTTTGATCTGCTTGTGGATAACTTAAAACTATAGGGTTAATTCTTTTCACGAATATCGCCTCTGGCATTTCACAAAGGAGCAGGAGATCGTCCTTGACGCACCATGCGCACGCTTCGATCCTCTCTCTTGAGTACACAATGTGTGCGATAAATGCATGATTTAGATTGTTAATACGCTCTAAACTCAATCACAGAGAGTGGAGAATATCTCAAGTTCTTAGCCTTGAAAATGATGGTTTGGAGCGTACTGATAGGCTAAAAAAGACCGAAAGCCCGCATGTTATCGCACAGGCGATGAGAGTGCTATTCAACTTTAGCTTCGAAAACGATTGTTTAGAGCATAATGATGCGCTATCTGCGACGTCTCATAAAAAACCCGAAAGAGAGTCGCGGTTGCACTCCGGCGTCTTTGCATTTGCAGAAGAATTGCTCATGTTGCGCGATAAGAAGGCACCTCTCTCATCCGTTGGGTTTTGGGAGCAGTAATAGACTCCAATCTCCCACGGTGTATCAGGCTTAAGGGAATTTCAAGCTATGATGTCGCACAAGCGTACTTTTGCGACGTCATGAAAGGACGTTCGTAAAAGTACGGGTACATTTTACGCACGTCCTTTGGACGTCGTAATAATGTACCTTTTATTTCTTTCTATCTTTTACTAGCTCCCTTGTTGCGAGGCTTCAGTAATCTTCGTAAAACGGACTTTACGTAATTTATTATTTGTCTACTTTTCTCTATCCATTTTCTCATTCTTATATTTTTGTCATCCCGGCCTTTGAGCCGGAATCCAATCTTTCCGATATTTTTTGAAAAACCGCGGTATTGCCTTTGGCCCGTCAAAACGCAGACGATTACTTAGTAGTCTTGCCGAAAATCAGCCGTCCTAGGGCACTACAGGGGCTCAAAATTGAGGCTAAATTTTATGGCTTTTTGTATATATTTCTTAAAGAACTAATACCCACGAAGCGAGGTCGGAAATAGCCCTTTGTAAAATGATACAAATTTGAAACAGACCTTCCGGCAAATGCGTCTCCGAACCCTTGGATGGGATAAGAACTTGACAAAGTTTATTATGTCGTACAATATGAAATAGAGACGTTTCCAGAAAAATATGGATCTCCATCAGTTACTCAAAGAATTTCTTGAATACTTGGAAATTGAGAAAAATGTTTCCAAACTTACGATCCGCAACTATCGGCACTATTTGGAACGGTTTTTAGGCTTCCTGACGGGTTTACCCCCCGAAGCCTCGGCGAAGGGGGGCTCCCCTACTCCATCCGTGAAAACTTCCG
>CAYIWI010000054.1:0-5458 GCA_964367065.1 uncultured Gammaproteobacteria bacterium | reverse complement strand
CCCTGGTTTCGCATGGGTAAGGCGTTATCCAGCGGTGATTGGCCGTATTTGTTTTCCGAAACCATCGAAAGCCTTCCTATTGGAGGAAGTCAGGCACTTTGGCTTGATACGTATTACCACCTGACGGCAAAACTGGGAGTCCTAGTTCTGAAATTGCCTTGGGAAGTGACGGAAAAGCTGTTTTGGTTTTATCCTTTTTTACTTATTGCCATCGCAAGTTCCTTTATCTTTGTGCATGACGCGCTTCCCGACGTTGCGCCACCACTAATTCACAAGGCACTTGCACTCGTGGGAAGTCTCATATATACCGCGAATTCTTACATTCTCATGATTGCGGGAGGCGGTCAGATGGGTGTTGCGATGGCGTATGCGTTGGCACCGGCCGTTTGCTGTATATTTCTCCGATTGTTTAAGCAGCCGACCGTGGGTCTGGTGAAATTTGTCGTATTCAGCCTTATTGTGTCAGCTCAGCTCATGTTTGATCCCCGGGTATTTATAGTAACTGTGGGCGGTGCGTTGATCCTTCTACTCATCCGGCTCAGTGCGTCAAGGACCATTGGGTCTCGGACCGATTGGATGAGGGTAGCCGTTCTGTTGGGAGTGGCGATTGGCATCAATGCCTTTTGGATGGTTCCGAACGTGTTATCCTATCGATCGTTTTACGGTGCGGCAACCCAAGGCGACGCTATCGGCTTTTTCAGTTTCGCGACATTTTCAAACGCGATTAGCCTGCTGCACCCCAATTGGCCGCAGAACATTTTCGGGAAGATCGGCTTCATGAGACCGGAATTTCTTTTTATTCCAATGATTGCATTTGCCAGTTTGCTGATTATTGGAAAAATGAAAAAATCACTGTTTGGTTTTGCGGTACTTGCATTGGTCGGTGCATTTTTGTCAAAGGGAGTCAACGATCCATTTGGGGAGGTATACCGATTTCTTGCTAAAATTCCCGGTTTTATGATATTTCGTGATCCGACAAAATTTTACGTTCTGATTGCTCTTTCTTATGCTGTCCTTATTCCTTCGACGTTGCTTGCGCTTACGCAAAAAATGCATCGCAGATATTGGGCAGCACCCCTTTTTGCGTTTTTGTTGCTTTGGATTGTTATGCATCGGCAGGCATTCGCCGGCGTGCTTACGGGCACATTTCAGCCGCGCACCGTTCCGCCGGAGTACGTGCGTTTGAAGGATTATTTTCTTCACGTGGGAGACGATTTTGCGGTGCTGTGGGTTCCGCGGATACAACGGTTTGGGTTTTATTCCGATACCGTTTTGCCTCTCAATAGCCAGGATGAACTGGCGGACCTGCCGGCTGGCGATCTGGCTGCCACCTTGGCTACTGCCGCCGGAGAGTTTATTCGCCGTGAACACGTAGCGTTTGTTGTTATTCCCTATGATTCGGAGGGTGAAATATTTTTGACAGACAGAGCATATGATCATACGAAGCGGCTGGCTTGGGAGAAAGCAGTTGATGGCATTGGTTGGTTGGAAAAACTGGTTATACCCGGAATGACGGAACGCATCACTGTCTATAAGATACGACAGTGAGGCAAAATCGGTGTGCTACAATACAACCTATGGTAGAACAAAAAGTAAGCTTGGTAACCGGAGGAGCGGGGTTTATCGGGTCGCATCTCTGTGATGAGTTATTGCGAAGGGGGTATCGCGTATTTTGCATAGACAATCTTCTTACCGGATCGGAGGATAACATTGAACAGGCCAAAAGAAACTCGTTATTTACGTTTATCCGTTATGATGCAGCACACGAGTTGCCGTTATTAGGCCGTATTGATTACATTTTCCATTTAGCATCACCGGCATCCGTTGTTGACTATCAGAAATATCCGGAGGAAACTGCGCTGGTAAACTCTATAGGTACCAGAAATTTGCTTACGGTCGCCAAAGCTCATCATGCAAAGTTTCTTTTTGCATCAACGAGTGAGGTGTACGGAAATCCCAAGGAGCATCCGCAGAAAGAAACCTATTGGGGAAATGTCAATCCCAATGGGATCCGTTCCTGTTACGACGAGTCAAAACGGTACGGCGAGATGATGACGGTGCTCTATGTGCGTCGTCACGGTGTGGATGCACGGATCGTGCGAATATTTAATACCTATGGCCCACGGATGCGCAAAACCGACGGCCGGGGCGTTTCAAACTTTATTACACAGGCACTTGAACGTAGACCACTGACCATCTATGGCGACGGCAAACAAACGCGTTCGTTTTGCTATGTTTCGGATTTGGTGGACGGGATTATGAAGGCGCAGTTTACCGACAAGACATCAGGAGAAGTAATCAATATTGGAAATCCGGAGGAATATCGCGTGATCGATCTGGCAAAGAAGATCCAATTGATGACCGGTACGAAGTCAGAAATTGTCCACGATTCATTGCCGGAGGATGATCCCATACAGCGCCAACCGGATATTACGAAGGCAAAGAACATACTGGGTTGGAAGCCGCTCATATCCGTAGATGTTGGCTTAAAAAAGACGATCGAATATTACCGCCGCATAACTGGATGAAAGCGCAAGATATAGGGTTTCTCATAGCAATCGGGGTCTTACTTAGCCTGCGAACGCCAAGAGGGTTTCTGTGGGCGGGATTGGGAAGCTTAGTCCTTGCCATTCCGCTATTTGCCGGCTGGATCTTTTTCACCGCAGAGCGCCTCACCTGGTATGCCGCAGGATTTTTTCTCCTATACCTTCTTTTTTCCCTTCTTCGACCCCATACGGTACAATAGAGAGCATGAAAGTTCTTATCACCGGCGGCGCGGGATATATCGGCAGCCACATGGTTCGGATGCTGGTCGGTGCCGGTCATGATGTGAGTGTTATCGATACGCTTGAGTATGGGTATAAAGCATCGATTCCGAAAGACATACGCCTTTTCGTTGCAAATGTCGGCAACCGGGAGGCATTAGACCGCATATTTTCCGGAAAGCCCGAAGCGGTCATACATTTTGCCGGATACATAAACGTGGAAGAATCGGTCCGCGACCCGTTGCGGTATATGACAAACAACGTGAGTTCCCCCTTGGTGTTGCTTGAGGCTATGGAGGCGCACGGCGTCAATAAACTTATTTTTTCTTCAACCGCCGCGGTCTATGGTACGCCGACGATCGTGCCGATCCCTGAAGATCACCCGAAAGCTCCCACGAGCCCGTATGGTCTTTCGAAATGGAATTTTGAGCAACTCTTGGCATATTTTGACCGGCGGGGGACCATTCGATCGATCAGTCTTCGGTATTTCAACGCTGCGGGCGCATCGCTTGACGGGAATTACGGAGAAGCCCACGAACCGGAAACGCACATCATCCCATTGGCAATGAAAACAGCGATGGGTCAACAACCAAGTTTTTCTCTCTATGGCACTCACTATCCGACAAAAGACGGAACGTGTGTGCGGGATTACATTCATATTGAAGATTTGTGCCAGGCGCATGTGTTGATGCTTGATGCATTAGCTGCCGGCCACAAAACAGCGGTCTACAATGTGGGTACGGGGGAATGTGTAACGAACAGAGAAATGGTTGCGGCCGTAAAACGGGAAACGGGGGTCGATTTTGCCGTTGTCGAAACCGATCCGAGACCCGGAGACCCCCATACGCTTGTGGCAGACCCCTCGCGGCTGACCGGCGAATTTAATTGGAAGCCGAAACACTCCGATATTTCAACCATCGTGGAGAGCGCCTGGAAGTGGCACCGGAAGCATCCGGAGGGGTATCCTAAAATGAAATCATGAAAATAGGTATCGACATAAGCCAAATTGTATATGAGGGTACCGGAGTGTCGTCGTATGTCCGGCGCATGGTGACTGCTCTTTTGGAGTTAGACAAGAAGAATGACTATGTACTTTTTGGTGCGTCGCTGCGAAGAAGCGACGCGTTTCGGCGGTTTGCGTCTTCTTTACCGCGTCCGGTCCGGCTCGTGACCATCCCTGTTCCTGCGACGATGCTTGATATTGTTTGGAATATCCTGCACATTGCGCCGGTCGAGTGGTTTATCGGTCCGGTTGATGTATTTTGGAGCAGTGATTGGACGCAGCCGCCGCTTACGCGGGCACGCGCAGTGACGACAATCCACGATCTTATCGCGCTCAAATACCCGTCGGAGACCGATGAGCGGATCGTGGCCACACACAAAAGACGGCTGTCGTGGGTAGTAAGGGAGTGCCGCGCGGTTTTGTGCGATAGCCAGTCCACTAAAAAAGACGTTGAGCAGCTGTTGAAAATTCCAAGATCGAGATTATCCGTAGTGTATCCCGGGACTTGAGAAATCTATGGTCATTGCAATTGATGGCTACGAAGCAAATGTATCCAAGCGGGTAGGGATCGGGCGGTATGCGTACGAGATCCTCAAACATTTGTTTGCAGAACTCAGAACTCAGAACTCAAATCCCAGCAAAAGAGAAGAAGTATCGGTTCGTGTATACATACCAAATCCACCCCAAGCGGACATGCCGGAGGAAACGGAGTGGTGGCAGTATAGGGTGTTTAAGCCGAGGAGTTTATGGACGTTTATCGGGCTGCCGCTGGCGCTATGGCTGGATCGGCCGCAAGCTGATGTTGTTTTTTCTCCAACGCATTATGTACCCCGATTTGTTGCTACTGCGCGCGTGATGTCCATCATGGATCTCTCCTATTTGGAATTTCCGCAAATGTTTCGGGCGAAAGATCTGCATCAGCTTGTACACTGGACGGCCTATTCGGTGCGTCATGCCGCGAAAATCCTTACCATCAGTGAGTTCAGTAAAGATGCTATAATAAAAGCGTATGGTGTGGAGCCTACGCGTATCGCGGTGACGTACCCGGGAATAACGATGAACTCAGAACTCAGAACTCAGAACTCAAGCGTTTTAGAAAAATATCATATAAACCGACGTTATATTCTTTCCGTTGGTACGCTTCAACCCAGGAAAAATTACAATCGCTTGATTGAGGCATTTTCCCGGCTGGTGAAACAGGAAAAGGGCTTTGAAGATGTAGAGCTTGTGATTGTGGGGAAAAAGGGTTGGCTGTATGAAGAAATTTTCAAGGCGCCGCGGCAGTTCGGCGTCCAAGACCGGGTGAAGTTTCTGGAATTTGTCCCCGATGCAGATCTGGCGGAACTTTATCGCAACGCACGCTGTTTTGCGCTGCCGAGTCTCTATGAAGGATTTGGATTACCAGTGTTGGAGGCGATGGTCAACAAGTGCCCGGTAGTCGTAAGTAACGTCTCAAGTCTTCCGGAGATTGCCGGCAAGGCGGGCTTGTACGTAGACCCAAATGATGTGAGCAGCATCAAAGATGGGCTGGCGAAAGTCCTCGGCGAAACAGAAGAAGAGCGCAGGCGCCGCATTGAGGAAGGACTTCAGCAGTCACGGAAATTTTCGTGGGAAAAGGCGGCTCGCGAGACACTCGCCGTATTGGAGAAGGTAGGAAAGGGGAGGCCATGAGGTGGATTATTGATTTTTG
>CAYIWI010000053.1:0-5465 GCA_964367065.1 uncultured Gammaproteobacteria bacterium | reverse complement strand
GCCGGCGGGACGTATGGCTTTTGCACTAACTGCTCTGACATGATTGACACCGACCGCTTAAGTATTTTACCCACTGCGACCCTGTGTTTGACGTGCGAACAAAAAAAGAAAAAATAATGGATATCCCCATAGTCTACGAAGATGACGACCTTCTCGTTATCAATAAACCGCCGGGTATTGTGGTGAACCGCGCGGAAAGCGTAAAAGGGGAAACGGTTCAAGATTGGATAGAAGCGAATCAACGCGTTTTGTCATCCCGGCCCCCGAGCCGGGATCCAGAAGGAAAAGAAGCTGGATTCCGGGTCAAGCCCGGAATGACAGATGATAAAAGCGATTTTTATGATCGGGCGGGGATTGTACATCGGATCGATAAGGAAACATCCGGCATTCTCGTGATTGCCAAAACGCCGGAGGCGTTTGCAGACCTCCAGGGGCAGTTTAAGGAGCGGCGGATCAAAAAAACGTACCTTGCACTCGTGCACGGGCTTTTGGTACCACCGGAGGGAGAAATCTGCGCGCCGGTTGGGAGGCTTCCATGGAACAGGGAGCGGTTCGGGGTGGTGCCCGGAGGGAAAGAGGCGGTGACGCGGTATAAGGTACTCCAACATTATTCTTCGAGCGACCCCGCCTCATCGGCGGGGGAGTCGAGAAGCCTGCCCCGAGCCTTCCCGAGTGGTTCTCGACTTCGCTCGAACAATACAGATGAATATTGTCTTGTTGAGCTTTATCCCGAGACCGGCAGGACGCATCAGATCCGTGTGCACCTGAAATACATCAACCATCCCATTGTGGGCGATTACCTGTATGCCGGCAGAAAAACAGCGCGCAGCGACCGGCTGTGGGCACCGCGCGTGATGCTCCATGCGTGGAAGCTCACGCTTTTGGGTCCGTCGGACGGAAGGCCTCTTGCACTGACGGCCCCGATACCCAGGGATTTGCACGCTGTCATTGGCCGCCACTTTGGTATACTGGAGGAAAGGTATGCATCGAAGGAAAAAACCACTGCGCCACTCACATAAACACAAAAATCTTCTGTTTTTGGCATTGGGCATTGTGGCGGCAGTGATTCTGTCCCGCGAAGCGGGATTCCGGTCGTTTTTACTACACTTGGGGTCGCTGGGGTACGTGGGTGCATTTATTTCCGGCGCGCTCTTTGTCATGACACCCACGATTGCGATCGGCGGCGTGAGTTTGGCTATCCTTTCTCATCAGCTGCCGCTTCTTCCGTTGGGGCTTATGGCCGGGGCCGGAGCAGTAGCAAGCGACCTGATCATTTTTCACTGGGTGCGCCATCATGATTTGACCCAAGAAGTGGCACCGCTTTATAACCATTTCGGCGGCAGGCACCTGACGCGCCTGTTGCACACGCGCTACTTCCGGTGGTCGCTTCCGGTGATTGGGGCGCTTATCATCGCCTCGCCCTTGCCCGACGAGTTGGGGGTGACCCTGCTGGGTATTTCCAAAATGGGTCGCATGAATTTTATGGTGTTATCGTTTCTCCTCAATTCAGTCGGTATCATGACGGCCATACAATTATTGCGCGGAGTGGTCGTATAATATGGAACAAATCCGTCTCTTGACCACATTACTTTTGGTACTGATCTCCGCCGTCACCGGAGGAGTTCTTGCCAAAAAAGCCAGACAGCCGGCACTCGTGGGATACATCGGCGCGGGCGTATTGTTCGGTCGGATATTCCCTCAATTTACCGATGAAAAATTGTTGACGCTTATCGCAGACAGCGGAGTGACGCTCCTGCTGTTTACCCTGGGCGTGGAATTTTCGTTCCACCGGCTGCGGCAGCTCTTGGGAAACCTATTTTGGGTGGCAACAACCCAGATTGTCGTGGTTCTGTTTGTCTTTTTGGTCGGACTGGTGTTTGCGGGCTTCCCGTTTCTGGGGGCGCTGTTTATCGCCGCCGCCGCCGCCATTTCTTCCACTGCAGTCGTCGTCCGGTTGCTCTCGGAGCGCGGAGAACTGGAGACGGTGCCCGGCGACGTGGCCACCGCGTGGCTCGTCATTCAGGATTTGGCGGTGGTCCCGATGATGATTTTGTTGCCGACCATGGTGTCTGTGTCCGGCGGGGCAGCCCCGACACTGACCGGCACGGCAGGTATCATCGTGTTGAGTCTCGTAAAATCAGTTTTTGCCATCGCCGCCATCCTGTACCTCGGGAGGATCGGCGTGCCCAGACTTTTGAATCGCGTTGCTGCCATCGGAAATCGGGAAGTGTTTTTGCTTGCCACCATCGGTCTGGTGTTTCTTTCTGCAGTGACGTTTTATAGCGTGGGACTCTCCGCTCCCTTGGGCGCGTTTGTTGCCGGCCTCCTGGTGGCCGACACGAGCCAGAATCATGAAATTTTTGCCGAAGTTCGGCCCCTGCGGGACCTGTTTGCCGTGGTGTTTTTCGTATCCGTGGGCATGGTGTTGCCGGTGTCGTATGTGATGCGTCAGTGGCCGATGCTTGTCACGCTGACGCTGGTGCTCGTGATCGTAAAGCTGTTTTTTGTGTACGGGCTCACGCGGTTTGCGGGGTTCCATCGCAAAACCGCATTTCTGGTGGCTGTCTTTCTGTTACCCATGAGTGAGTTCGGCTTCATCATAGCCCGCGAGGGAGTACGCCTGGGAGCGTTGGGTCCGGATCACTATGCGCTGTTGGTGGCACTGGTGTTCCTGACCATACTCATCGGAGCTCCCATGATTTCTGCGGGCCAGGCGATGTACTACTGGGTCTATCATACGCTGGGCGGCCGGTGGCCAAAGATATTTCCTGTGGGTCCGGAGCAGGTGACACCCGGCAGAGACGAACTTTCGCTTGAGGGGCACATCGTGATCTGCGGGTTCGGCCGCGTTGGGCGCTACATCGGCCGGGCTCTCGAGATGGCGGGCATCCCGTTTGTGGTGGTGGACTACAACCAGACGACGGTAGCAAGCCTTAAAAACCGTGGAACTCCGGTGGTGTACGGCGATCCGGCGGACAAAGAGGTGCTGGACTACGCCCAAGTCGACCGGGCGAAAGCTATTATCATTGCCATTCCTGACCGGCACACGCAGGAGATGATCATCGCCCACGCCCAGACCTTGAACCGCCGCATCAAAATTATCTGCCGTTCGCATCACGAAGAAGACCAGCGGCACCTCAAGTCTCTGGGGGTGGCCACCGTCGTCCAGCCGGAGTTTGAGGCGGCTATTGCGATTGTCACGCGCGTGCTGGGAGACTTCGGTGTGGCGCCGGAGGACATTTCCGGCAAAATCAGTCGATTAAAAATCGAACACGGGTTGGGGTAGAAATGGGGGATCAACGGTTCGCTCCTCGTGGCGGATGAAGCCGTGGATGATCACGAGTATTACCTTTGAAAAGATTCCTCCAACTATGTCAATTCACTCCCGACCGGAGGGATGCACCAGGCGGTACGTCCCGGAGGGGAATTGGTAAGGTTTTTTTAGTGAGCAGGATGAAGCAAGTTGTTACCAATGTTCCTTTTGGTGGCGCTGGTGATAGATTCTGTACGTTCCTTTTTCGTCCTTAACATCATAGTGACCGACAACCGGCAAGCCATCCTTAGTTTCCGGTGCGGCTTCGTTTGGTTCATTTCCGCCGGTTGGCAAGATGTCCACACGCGTTTCTCCGTCGGTTAATAGAAGCTCATGACCCATGCCTACATGTTGGAGCTCAACGGCGCGTGATCCGCATTGGACGGTTTCATACGTCGTTCTCCGTATATCAAACACCACGGTTCGCAACCTCGTCCACTTGTCTTCTCCTGCCGCTTGAAAAAGTATGTTTGCGTTACTCATGTGAAACGTGTCGGACTACCGTTCTTTGGCAGGAAGCGCATCAATAAATTCGCTAAGATCCTTCATTCCGGTTCCAGGATTAAAATAATAGTCTCCGTACCCCGCTTCTTCGCCACCAGCATGGGTCGTTGCGACCGTGATGACGTCCGTCAAGGCCTCCTTGATCCTTTTTTCGGCTGTTTTTCCTACTCCTTTCGAATCAGGTTCTTCTCCGTCATACCAAGGAGCATTATTGTCTAGGAGTGCAACCGTTTCTTTCTTTGTTTCTTGTTGCAAACTCGATAAAAGTTGCTCAAGACCATCAATAGACCCGGCTTCACCGATGACGGTATGACCACCTCTTACAAGGAGGCGTCGAGTGGTTTCCCGCATTTCAGCGTCATCATCAAATATGATAACAGAAGCTTTTGGTGGCATAGTGACAGCGCATTAAATTGGTGGCATTTCCACAGATTGTCCTCTTCTTGCTATTTCAGCTGGTAATACGGGACCCCGAGCTAGTTGTTGTTCGCACCAGTTAAGATCAGTATTGGGTTCCAGGTAAAAATCTGCATGCAGGGCCTGGATCACGTGATCTTTTCCGTCAGGGAACTCTCCGCTTATAATTCCAACTCTTACACAGGGTGAGGATTCGCGTATTCGAGCAACAACTTGATCTGAATCTATTTGTTCTATACTTAGTCCTAAATCTTTATGTATTATTGCTGCGTCAAAGGTATTCATCCCGCGACTAACCATTTCCAAGCTAGCTCGTGCTGTCGTGCAAACGGTTACTTCGTGACCGAACAACTCCCGAAGTATTTCTCCCCGTGTAGCGGCAAAATCAGCATTGTCATGACAAAATAAAACATTCGACATAATTGAATGAATTATACTTTAGATTGCTGTATTGGGTCAAATTTGGATAGCTCAGTCAAAAATAAACCGCCTCAAGATTGAACACGGGGTGGGGGAGGATCATTCCCACCATGTGGATACCAGATTGTAACACCTTTGATATGCTTCAGCTGCCGACATGGTCCGTTTGAGATTGCTTAGTAACCAGGTGCTTAGAGAACCTTTCGCTGGAAAACGAGAATCTCGAACTAACTTATAGTCCATAAATACGGATCCATCTGTTTGGTAGAAATAACACCCTTTTTGTCTGAGTCGTTTATCTATGCCATCTTTAGCCCAGATCATTTGCAAACCTTCGACAAAGAGTGGCTCAGTGGCGGTTGCCACATCGTCTGATGTTATGAATTTTTTTTGTCCTGCCGTGAGACTTGTAAGTGCGTCAGTGAATAGCAGCAACGCAAAATACTCTACCATATTTTCACCACCGTAATCCTTTGGTGGTGGCTTAACGCCTGGTCTATTTGTTTCTAATATATGAGTGGTATTATACGTTTTATAGCTTTTGAGATCAAATGCCCAACTGTTACAATAAGCTTCTATGCGTGAGTTTCAGTTTCGGGTATTGCATCAGGACAAAAAGACCAAGGCGCGGATGGGGGAGATCGTCACCCCGCATGGAGTGATTAAGACGCCGGCGTTTGTGCCGGTGGGGACGCAGGCGACGGTCAAGTCCCTAACGCCGGACGAGCTGAACACAGTAGGTGTTCAGCTTTTCTTCGTCAATACGTACCACATCTACCTTCGGCCCGGGTTGGACGTGATAAAGAAATTC
>CAYIWI010000052.1:0-5515 GCA_964367065.1 uncultured Gammaproteobacteria bacterium | reverse complement strand
CATCACACCGCTCTATGATTTTATTTTTCTCATGGGCCAGGGACTCACCTACATGAGATTTTTCCGTCTGCCGCTTTTGGCGTTTGTCCCCCACGCGTTCCAGTTCGCCCGCTTTTACTTCCGGTCCAATGATGCTTGAGTGAAAATGGCGCACTCGATGTATAGTGGCACTATCACATGAAAATATTGAAGGAAGAGAGAAAGAGACTTGACGAGGGCATAATGCAATCGTTGGTAAGAGTGTATGTTGTAAGTTGCGGTCGCAACTTGTAATATACACGTGTACGACAAGAGGAAAAGTGCATAGGGTATGAAAAAACTTTTGAGACCCGGAGATGTGTTGGCATTGGGGCTTTCCGGAGCGCTCGATGTGTTTGAGGAGATTAAGGATCCGTTGGGCGTTATGGCTCGCGGATGCCAGTCGCTTTATGGGTGGGTACCTCCGCGATATCGCCGTCACAATTTTTCTCGACTCCTCAGTCGCCAGCTAAAAACAGGGGACATCGAGAAGGTTGTGAAGGGAGACGAGGTGTACCTGCGCCTTACATCAGCGGGAAGAGAAAAGATCGTACGCGACTTCCCTATGCTTTCATTGGCAGCGACTCCGTGGGACAAACGGTGGCGGGTGGTGATTTTTGATATCTCGGAGATAAACAGAATCATACGGGAGGCCCTGCGAGACAAATTGCGGCAGTTAGGACTGGGGATGCTTCAAGAATCCGTGTGGATTACAGCCCATGACGTGAGTATAGATTTGCGGGAGTTTTTGGAGAGCAAAGGGTTAGAAGACGCGACGTTTGTCTTGGAGGTTTCGGCTGTACTTGCAGGAGAGCAGGAGGCGTTGGTTCGAAAAGTTTGGAATCTAGATGCCATTGAAGCGGGGTATCGCACAGTCATCGACGAGACGAACAAACTGCAGGACATGTATGTTCGAAGTGACGGTCGCACCTTGCAACATACAGGTATGGGAGGGGGAGGAGATGCAGAGAAAGCCACAGAGAAAGCCGACCGCGTACGAACGATTCGGGAGAAGTATCTTGAAACCCTGTTGGCTGACCCCTCTCTGCCCAAAGAACTACTTCCTGGTGGCTGGCCTGCAGAGGAGGCGCGGCGTGCGGTGAAGAAACTCCAACGCCTCCTCGCCTCGTAGTGACACGAGATGCATAAAACTCATTCGTGATACGAGATGAGTGCTTTGCTAAGATAGAGGCTATGAGAACGTGGAAGGAACTGCTGGTTCGCCTACCTTTGTACCAATCGTTTCGTGCGATAGGTTACCCCCGGATGCTAGCGTTTAACTACACATTCCTTATCTCGACGCTCTGCAACAGCCGCTGCAAAACCTGCAACATCTGGAAACAGCGGCACAACGATCTGACGATTGAGGAATGGGAAAAGGTATTTACCAGCCTTGGCACCTCGCCGTTTTGGGTGACGGTTTCCGGCGGGGAGCCGTCGCTCCAGCGCCATTTGGCAGACATGGTGATCGCCATAGACCGCATCTGTAAGCCAGCCATTATCAATATCCCGACCAACAGCCTGGTGCCGGAGCGGTTGCAGGTGCACGTAGCGAGGATCCTGAAGGAAACCCGCGTCCCGCAGCTTATCGTCAATCTCTCATTGGACGGGGTAGGCGAGGTGCATGACCGCGTGCGCGGCGCGCCGGGCAACTTTCCGCGGGTATTGGAAAACTACAAGTATCTCAAAAACTTACAGAAACAGTACAAAAACCTGGCTGTCGGCTTCGGCACCGTCGTTTCCACGCACAACATCGACCACATCAAAGAGCTGTTTGACTTTATCTATGACCTGAACCCCGACCAGTATGTCACGGAGATTGCCGAACAGCGCGTAGAGCTGGATACCGTGGGGTTGCCGATTACCCCAAACCTTGCCCAGTACTCCGAGGCGATCGATTATCTGCTTGCCAAAATGGAAAAGCGCCGGTACCACGGGATCGGCAGGGTGTCGCGGGCATTCCGTTTCCAATATTACCAGTTCGTCAAAGACTGGCTCGCCAAAAAACCGCTCCTGCCGGATTTTGCGGGGTTTGCCTCGTGCGAGATTACGTCGTGGGGCGATGTGTGGCCCAGCTGCATTAAGGGTGAAAAGATGGGCAACGTTCGGCAAACGGGTTATGATTTCGGCAAGGTATGGTTTTCGCCTGATGCACAAACGATCAGAAAGGGTATCAAGCGACAGGGTACCAGTTATCCGTTGGCCAATGCCTTTTACTCGTCTGCGCTCCACCATATTCCGACGTTGGGAAAGGTGGCGTGGAGTCTCATATGAACATATTACTCATGTGCGCTGAGGTCGGCATGCAACAATGCGTGCGGGTCCTGCCAGTCGCGTATCTCTTCGAGCGGACGGGTCCTGCCGCTCGTTGTCCTTCCCGCCAGTGCTCGCCCACCACCGTACCGAGATGGTGTCGATGGGCTTCTTCTGACTTCATCCATACCTTCCGTTGTATACTCCTGACTCTGGTAGCATTCGTGGTGTCCTGCGCGCTGTCGGGCCCCTCCCTCTCGCGTCACCCGTCCGCAAGAAAGCACAGAAACGCAAAAAAGGCGTGCGAAGGGGAACAGATTTTTTGGCAACTTGAAGATTTGCGTGAATTTTGGAGGATGTGTTTCGGAGCAAATCTTCATTTAGTGAGGCAGGGAGTATGATGCGGAAAACAAAAAAGCGAGCCGAACGGCCAAAAAATCTGTTCCCGGAGCGCGACTTCCGAGGCCGAGCAGGACCCGCACGCGAAGTCGATATGAGAAGTAACAAGATTTTTGTGACCGGTGCGACGGGGTTTATCGGCCGGGCCTTGGTGCAGCGGCTCCTCAAGGAGGGCTGGGAAGTGGTTGGGCTGGCCCGGGATCCGGCAAAAACATGGAAGCAAAAAGGGCTCCATTGGGTCTTTGGCGATATCCGTGACGCCTCATGGCATCCGGCTGTGCAGGGGTGCCGGGTGCTGATCCACGCTGCCGGCGTCCACGGCTACCTGCGGATACCATGGAAAGAGCGGGTGTCAATAGAGCTTACCGGCACAAAGAATGTCATAACTGCAGCAGTAAGATATAAAGTGAGCTACATTATATATATTAATACCGCGTACGCCGGTTTAGGCACGGAATACGGCCGGATAAAGCAGTTGCCGCTGCAATGGATTCAGGCTCGCATGAGGCTCAGGTTGCCGGCCACAGTCATCCAGCCCATGACGGTATATGGGCCAGGGGATTTGGGCAATACGCTCCGGGTGTTTCAGGCCGTTGCCCGTGGCCGGTTTGCCTTTATCGGTAACGGAGAGACACCGGTGTGGTTTTTGTATATTGACGATCTGTTAGACGGATTACTGCGCGTACTCAACCACCAAAAACAATGCGTGGGGAAAACCCTGACGTTTGGCCCCAAAACAGCGGCATCATGGGTTGAAATAGCACGGCTGATTGCCCGGGTAGAGGGTGTTCCGGCGCCGCGATGGCACTTGCCGAAAGCCATGATGGAGATTGCGGGAGCCGTTGGGACCTTACTTTCTCGTTTCGGTATGCCGGTGCCCTTCACGAGCGACACGGTCACAATGCTCACGGCTCACATGAATATGGACACTAAAGAAGCAGATCGGCTGCTGGGGAAGGTGGCTACGACGGATTTGGCGAAAGGGATTGCCCAAACCATCGCGTGGTATCAAGAACACAAATTGGTCTAATGTGTCAAATGGGTCAAATTTGACTCATCTTGCTTCAATCTGGACGCCGGCGACCTGGGGGACTGCCTCACTCAACTTTTCATTGAGGAACCGGCCCACAATAGCGCCCACCCCAAGCATCAGGGCAAAGGCCACGATGAACATCCAGCCGCGCACCACGGTCACGTAGTGTACCGGTTGTTGCCGGCGGACGTGCCGGACACTCCGCCAACTGGCGGACGCATGATGTCTTCGCGCATGCTTTTTCATATGTAAACCAGTGTGAACTGTTTTTCTGCGGCTGTCAAGTGCTTTGTCCTGCCTATTGACACAGGCCAATCCTTCCCGTCATTATGATTATAATAAGGCTTTCTTAGGAAGGCTGTTTTTGGCATTCAAAGGCCCGCCTAAGCTTACTTTGCGCCTTTTCAGTACTATTCGTACACGGCGCAAAGAGCGCTTGAGCGGCGGGTAAAGGTTTGGGGATGCCGAAGACCATGCCAGCCTGCATGCCCAAAGCAAAAAACAACGGATTCATATCTTCATTTCATTTCTTCCTGAACCCTCTTTGTACCGCAATTGCCCTCACATGTTCTATTACGATACTTTTTGTTATACAAATTCAATTCTTTGGCGGACAGATGGCGATACTATGAAACGAAATAAAAAGGGCTTTATCCAATTTTTGCCGCTGGTGCTTCTGGCAGCATTCGCCGTGGTGATGGCGGTGATTGTGGGGCAGGTACAAAAGCCACAGCCGATCACCCAAGCTCCCAGCCGGGCGGCCGAATCATGCATCTCGGCGTTTGAATGCAGCGATAGGGGTAACAACTGCAGCGATTGTTCTGGGTATACGTATAAATCTGCGAGCCGTCAGTGTTGCAAAACAATCGCTTCCGTCCCCACCCCGACTCCCAAGCCGAAAGAGGCGCCGCAGCCGCTTCCGAAAGCAACGCCCGCGCCCGTTCCTCCCGGTTGCAGCGGTTCCTGTTACTACGGGTATTCCAGCTGCGATACCCTGGGACGCCAGACAGCTAATGGTAGCTGTTCCGGGGGGATTTGTTGCGGCAGTCTTCTCCCCACCCCAACGCCAAAGCCGAAAGAGGCACCGCAGCCCTTACCGAAAGCAACGCCTACGCCTGCTCCCACACCTACGCCGGCCGGCACCGGAGGAGTAGCTATTACACCAACCCCAACAACACGCGCAACCCCCACACCCACTGCTCCGCCAGCTGGCGGATTTGCCTTACCTACGGAGATACCTACGCCTACTCCGAAACCGGTTGCCCTTGGGCCGACCGCAACGCCGATGCCGACTCCCACGCCTCCTGCGAAGCAGGATCTCGCTCCGCGAGACACCGCAACCCCCACGCCAACCAGGAAACCAACCCCAAAGCCGACCGTCAGACCTACCGCAATCCCGACCCCGGCTCAGGTCAAGCCCACAGCGATACCCTTCCTGGCCGGTGGACCCACTCCCACTACTGTACAACCGGTTTCTTTCGGATCACTTGCCAGCTTGTGCAGCGAGTGTAAACGGGTGAAGGGGAACGTTGATCTTTGCGAGCGCGAGTGCGCAGGGCAAGCGCCCACTCCGACGCCGGTTGCGCAAGGAGGCGGAGGAGGGAAGGAAGCATCGCCGCGTCAGTCAGTGCCGGAGCAACGGCCGCTCCTTTCACTACCCTCATCGTTGTTGAATCCCCCGTACTGCTCCTCTGACAAAAAGCAGTTGTGCCAAGGGAAGAGCTGTACTTCATGCGCGAATGGTTGCCAGGGAGGGTGGCTGTTGGGATGGTTTGCTTCCTGCCGCAAAGAACCTCCGCCAGCCGGCGGACC
>CAYIWI010000051.1:0-5633 GCA_964367065.1 uncultured Gammaproteobacteria bacterium | reverse complement strand
TCCACCAGTGCTCCAAATTCGCCCACGGCCAACGCAGCCGGAAACGCAAACGCAAGGGCGTCCAGCACGTGGCCCAACCGAATGGTATATCTGCGCGCCAGATACACCAACACCAGTAAACCCGCAACCAACGAGCCGTATAAGGAAAGACCCGGGGCGACCCACAGGGCAACCGTGGCCAGCCAGTCACCGGTAAACTGATCCGGGTGCGTCAGTACATATCCGGCCCTTCCTCCTGCTAGTGCGGCAAGTGTGGCGTAGAACGTCAGATCAAAAATCCGCTCTTCGTCCACTGCCTGGCTTCGAAGCATTTTCCAGAACAGGAATGACCACACCAACCAGGCAAGAATAAGAAAGACGCTGAAACTCGCAATGTGCACGCCGCCGATGGAAAGTAACATTGGGTACATATCTCATGTATTATACCGCACTCTCCACACCCCGTAGACAAGAACAAGAGCCCCAAGAAGGAAAATCACGTTCCCCACGCCCACGACATCCGCCAGCACCCCGCCCACAACGACCGGCAGCATCCCCAAACCGCCCACTGCCGCGGCCAGCATGCCGTACACCCGGCCGCGCATGTCACCGGCTGCCTCTTTTTGGAGCAGACTGTTTGCCGGCACATCCAAGAGACTGTTGGCCACCCCCAACAGAAAAAAAAGGAGAAACGTTAATGGGAGCACAAACCAGCGGGGCAACCCGAACCACCCCCAGCGGGCAAGCGACACCGATGCGGCAATACTCATAAGCAGCACCCCGGCACTCACAATACCGGTACCAATGAGCCGCGCAGCCGGAATGCGGAACCCGCGGGACCCCACCCACAAGGCGCCCAGGACGATACCGACGACCGTCGGCCCCACAATCACGAGCGATGCATCCCGCACGTCGATCCCCAGCACCCGGTCGGCAAATCCGGGTCCGAGCGTCCCCAGCATGGCCAAGATGACCTGCGTCCCGGTAAGCAATAACAACGCATCGGACAGTGTGGGTTGGCTTGCCACGTAGCGCAACCCTTCCTGGAGATCCGTAAGCATCCGTTGGAAAATGTAGAACGCTTTGTAGCGCAAAATCCTGGTGAGCTTTTCCATGCCATCTCCCTCTTTCGGCAACCGCGAGACGAAAAGACTGGCAAGCAAAAATAAACCGGAAACAAAAAGAAGCGATTGGCTTCCCAAAATCCGCAGCACCGGACCGGCCAGGATAAAACCCAGCGCCATACTGCTGTAATACGTAAACGAAAACAGGCTGTTGGCAGACACCAGGTTTTTTTCGGGAACAAGCCGCGGGATGGTTGGCGCCTCCGCCGGCACATAGAGCTGGTTGATCAGGGCATTGAGGAAAACAAATAAGTAAATAACCCCGATGTGGCGGGTCGCAAAAAACAGTATGCCCACCAGGATCGCGCGGGTGATATCGCAGGACATAAGGATGAACCGTTTATCCAGCCGGTCAACGACGGCTCCGGCCACCATACCGAAAAATACTGCCGGGATGCCGTAAGCCAAAAAGAGCCCGGAAACTGCTGCATTGCTGCCGGTTGCCTGATACACGACCAGTGCCAGAACAAAAATGAGCATGTTCAGGGCCAACTGGGAAGCAATTTGCCCGAACCACAGGTACCGAAACAGACGGTAGGACAACACCGCCGAAAGTGCCGATCGGGAAGGAATGTGTTCTTCTGCCATAGGTTCGTGCCCAGTTTGAGTTTTCCCTTATCATAGCATACAATAGGAAAATGACCGCAACCGCTCACGCCCTGGTGGCCGGCGCCATTGCCTCAAAATTCGCCGACCCTCTCACGGCCTCTGGTCTTTCGCTGATTTCCCATTACATCATGGACTCTATTCCCCACTGGGACTTCGGCACCAACTGGCGCCTGAGGCCCAAAACCGTCACCGGCACGCTTGCTATCGGAGAAACGCTTTTCGGAATCGCTCTTGCGTTCTGGCTGTTTTCGAAATCCGCCCCTGCTTTGACGCTGGCCGCTTGCATCTTCGCCTCGCTTCTCCCTGACTGGATCGAAACGCCGTGGTACATCTTTTTCGCAAGCGCCAAAAAAAAGGAACCGTCAGGCCGCGCAGGGTTCGTTGAAAAGCTAAGCTACCGAATTTATAAAATCCAAAACGACTTTCACGCCAAAGCCCAACTTCCCTTTGGCCTTATTACGCAAGTCGTCACCGTGGGGTTCTTCTTGTACCTTCTTAAGTGACCTAGGTCACTTAGGTAACCTAGACGAAAGCCTGCAAAAACTGCAGCAACATCCGTACGCCAAAACCCGTCCCACCTTGGGGAGTCAAGGGTGCATCTTTTTCCGCAAATGCCGGTCCGGCGATATCTAAGTGGGCCCAGGGAATGGTATCGGGAACAAATTCCTGCAAAAACAAGGCACCGCTGATTGCCCCGCCGTACTTTTTCCCGGAGATGTTTTTAATATCGGCAACCGTGCTTTTAAAGGTCTCTTTGTACTCGGCAGCCAGCGGCAATTCCCAAACGTGTTCACCCGAGGCAGTAGCCGCGTCCTTAAGGACAGCGGCGAGCTTGGCGTCGTTTGCAAACAGCCCGGCAATCTCCTCACCCAATGCTACGATGCACGCGCCGGTTAACGTCGCCAAATCGATGATGGCGTCCGGCTTTATTTTTTCCACAGCATAAGAAAGAGCGTCCGCCAAAACCACTCTGCCCTCCGCGTCTGTGTTGAGGATCTCGATAGTTTTGCCGTTCATGGCCCTCACCACATCCCCGGGCTTGATGGCCTTACCTGACGGCATGTTTTCGCAGGCGCTAATCAAGCCGATAATGTTCACCTTGGGTTTAAGGATCGGCAGGGCCTTAAAAATCCCCAGGATCGCCGCTCCACCTGCCATATCCAGCTTCATGATCTCCAAGCCCTGCGACGGCTTAAGTGACAGGCCGCCTGTGTCAAAGGTGACCCCCTTGCCGACCAACGCAATGGTCTTCCTGCCGCCGCCTTTATACGAAAGCTTGATAAATTTTGGCTCTTCATCACTTCCTCGCGCGATCCCCAAAATGCCGCCCATGCCCAGTGTCTCCATCTCCTTCTTGCCAAAGACCTCGCATGTGATTGCTACAACTCCTTTTGCCAGTCCTTTGGCAACCTCTCCTAAGTGGGTCGGCGTCGTGATAGACGGGGGCTCATTGACCAAGTCGCGGCTAAACACAACCGCCTCGGAGACCGTTTCTCCCCGCAGGATGCCGGTCGCAGCCGCGTTGAGCTTTCCCGCCTGGGTCAACACATACACTTCATCTATGATTTTTTCTTTCTTCCGGGTCTCTTCGCTCTTGTGGCGGTTAAATACATAGGTCCCCAACGTTATTCCTTCCACCAAACCCTGCGTTGCAACCTGAGTACTAAATATATTCAATATTTCACTTGGCAAGGTTATGGCTACGCGCTTGCTCGCTCCGACTTTTGCTCTGCGTCCGACGCCAGCGAGCGTCGCCTGCCAATTGACCATGGTTAAAGTCTTTAACTCGCCCAAACCCACCACGAGTACCCGTTGGGCAGGTATTTTTCCGTGGGTATGGAAGACGAATGTGCTCCCTTGTTTTGCCTCAAAATGTTCAGCCGTAAGTACGTCGGTGAGCATCCCACCCAGTCCGGCATCCGCCTTCTTTGCCTCGTCGGACAAGAGCACATCCTCCGCTGTCTTCCCTTGCATGGCAAACACGGCAAGGACATCCGCCTCGATCTTTGTCACCTCCGTGGGTTTTGCTTGAAATTTCATAATCATCCAATCAGGATTCTTTTTCACCATTGATCATGGTATTCAATATTGCTACATCGCCACCTGCGTGTGTCCATAAATTTCCCATCGTGTCTGCCGTTAACCTATGTTCAGACAGCAAGAGTCTCAATTTACGTTTTTTTTCCTCGGTTGACAAACCTTCTTCAACACATTGTCTCACTATTTCACATGCATTCAAGAATTCACCCTTTTTTTGAATCACGTTCCAATGGGTCAGAATATCGCAGTGCTACTTCATCTGCTTGACTAAATACATAGTCTTCCCAACCCGGGATATTCTTACCAGGATCTCTGCTTTTTCTAATCGCAACCTTTCGTTCAGGCATACTATATGTAATACGAACCGAACCTCAATCTTCCCCGTATTATATTGGGTGCGCTATTACGGATCAAGCGGCCGTAATTTACGAATTGCGCTTAACTTCGTCCATTATATAAGAACGCTTTGTCAATCCCTCGATAAAGACGGTCCGATCTTCTCCGCCCTGGTTTAGCGCTTCCGTCTGGGTCAATGACTCGTAGACGGTTCCGAGGGACTTCCCGACTTCATCAATAACCTCTCCCAAATTCTCTGCCCCGACCGTATCCGGATGCGCTCCCGGAGGGTAATAAAAAAAATGACTTTCACTTTTGAGGAATATAACGGTCCCTCCCCTATTCTTCGCAAATAAAGCAAGCGCGCCGTACAGACAATTCTCTTGGCCTTCTCCAAAAACGATCTCGAATTCTGAATTACTCATAGTAACCGGTTAAACAGGATGTCTTTCCCTCTACAAGCGCTTACAGAACCCCATTATAGAATTTGTGCCGAGGGACGGGGTTCGTCCCAAAAAATGTTACGCCTCTTCCAAAAGCTTCTCTATCTTTTCTTTAAGCTCCGAAATGTCTTTTTCTAGAATCTCCCAGATCAAAAGGGGGTCGACAGCAAAATACTCATGAATGAGGACATTGCGAAAATCGCTGATTCTGCGCCACGGAATCTCGGGATGATCGCTTTTATAATCTGTCGGAACTTGTACCGCCGCTTCTCCGATAATCTCTAAGTGGCGTACGACCGCAGCCTGATCCCATGGCGTACGCAAAAAATGTTTGCACGTATGACCTTGTGCGTACTGTTCTACTGCGGCAATCGCGTCACGGATATGCTTAAGATATGCATCAATGCGTGGTTTCATAGAATACATATTGACTCCCTAGGATGCTCTCTTTGAGATACGGGCTTATCCCGTTGTAACTGACCAGGTCCACATCTTCCTTGATAACATCCTCAATATCTTGCTTTAGCGCAACAAAATCTAGGAGAGACATGCCTTTGGGGGGCATGACTAAGATATCCACATCGCTTGTTGGCGTGAGTCCCCCCGCAACGAGCGACCCGAAAAACGCGGCCTTCGGGACACGATAGCGCTGTAAGATAGGAATAATCTGTTGCGTGTAGCGACTAACGATCGGAGTGCTCATGTCAGTATTGTACATCAAACACGTCAAAGACGTAAAAACAAGTGCTCTGTTTATGCGCAAATTCGAACGTATTTTCGAGAAAAGGCATCGTGTTAGCTCGCCTCGCTCCGCTCGGCTCGCAATGTGAGCGCGGCGCCCCCACCCGCCGCGCTTCCGTTATTTTTTTCGCGCGCGATTTTTGCGATTGCTCCGCAATCGCTTTTTCTCATCCTTCGAGCAATTATGACATATTTTCTAATTTTTTCTACTTTTTTGCAACAATAGCAAAATATCTTGGCTCTTCTACCTTCTTAATAATTTTAAAGCCTATTTCGTTTAAATAATTTATAAACTCTTCCTTTCTATACATTTTGTCATATGGGTGTGCAGAAGTTAATCTAATTATTTTTCCATAGAATG
>CAYIWI010000050.1:995-5763 GCA_964367065.1 uncultured Gammaproteobacteria bacterium | reverse complement strand
ACACGACGCTCTTCCGATCTGTAAGTTTGAGGTTATAGCCGATCTGCGAATAAATATATTTATGGTCATAGCCAAACGGCAGGTCGCCCATTTTCCACCCGAACCTCCGGCGGCACGTATCGTCCTGACCCGTATCGCACCAGCAGTCCCTGCCCCAATCGCGGAACTGCCGGATCGCTCGGTGGATTAAGGGATTATTGGTAATCAACGCTCCGCCTTCTCCCATCGTAATCTGGTGCGCCGGGTAAAAACTGAACGTGGCCACGTGTCCGAATGTCCCCACAGGTCTTTTTTGATATGTTGAACCCAACGCATCGCAACAATCTTCGATAAACCACAGACTGTGTTTTGCAACCAGCTCCATAATCCCGTCCAAGGGCATGGGGTTACCCAGCGTATGCGCCATCATAATGGCGCGGGTGCGCTTGGTGATTGCCTTTTTTATCCGGTCAACCGTCGCATTTTTCGTACCCAAATCACTGTCGATAAACACGGCCGTACATCGGTTTTGAATAATGGGATTGACCGTTGTGGGAAATCCCGTCGCCAGGGTTATGACTTCATCGCCGGGTTTAAGGCGCCTCTTTCCAAACACCGAGGAGGTGAGAGCCGAGATGGCCAAAAGGTTAGCGCTCGATCCGGAGTTCACCAGACTTACATACCGTGTACCCAAAAAGTTCCCAAAATCTTTTTCAAATTGTTTGGCAAACCTGCCTTCGGTCCACCACCCGTCGCGGGCCGCGGCTATTGCGTTGTTTATTTCCTCTTTATCAAATACTTTTCCCGATACCGGTACCTTCATAGTATCTAGAAGCTATATCAAAACCTATTGTTCGAGCGTAGTCGAGAACTTCTCGACTCGTTCGCTCACGCTCACTCGCTCGAAGAATAACAGGTTTTGTTACTGGTTCTAAGCTTTTCCAATGCCTTTCGCATCCGGTTTATTCCTTCCTCAAGTATCGGCAGCTTCGCCGCATACGAAATCCGCAGATATCCTTCCCCGTACCTGCCGAAGTCGCTGCCGGCCAGGACGGCCACACCGGCTTTGTGCAACAAATAGTGCGCAATTTCCTTTGATGATTTATTAAAAGAGGAAATGTTGGGAAACGCGTAAAACGCGCCGTCGGGTACCGGACACCGGACACCCGGGATAGCATTCAATAAGGGTACAACAATATTCCGCCTCTTTTTGAACTCTTTCACCATCGCTTCGCTTGCCTTTTGCGGGCCTCTCAAGGCTGCAACCCCAGCCTCCTGGACAAATGCTGCCGTGCACCCAACGGTATGGGTTAATAAGTAATCAATGCGATCAATGATTGCCTCGGGAACTACTACATAACCCAGGCGCCACCCGGTCATGGCGTACGTCTTGGAAAATCCGTCCACGATAATCGTTTGTTTTTGCATGCCCGGAACGCTGTATATGCTTGCATACGGCGTATTGTCATACAACATGCGGCTGTACATCTCGTCACTCATTACCCAGCAACTTCTCCCCTTCACTGTATCGGCGATTTCCTCGATATCCCGCTTGGGTATCACCCCACCGGTCGGATTGCTGGGAGAATTAAGAATTATCAGTTTCGTTTTCCTGGTAAATTTCTTCCGGAATACCCGCATGTCAAAACTGAAATGGTTTGACTCGACCAAAGGGACGGGAACTCCCTTTCCGCCAAAAAATTCAATCAGCGTCCGGTACGTCGGGAATCCGGGATCCGGATACATGACCTCGTCGCCGGCTGATACCGTTGCAGCCAGAGCGGCAAAAATCGCTGTTTTCCCGCTGGGCGTTACGGCAATATTTCCGGAAGATGTTTCTTTGCCTCGCGCAGCGCTCACCTGCTTGGCAATTGCCTCGCGCAGCTCCCAAACGCCCAAGGGCGGCGTGTACCTGGTTTTGCCTGCCCGCAGGGCCGCAATGCCTGCCCGTACAATGTGTGCGGGTGTCGCAAAATCCGGTTGTCCGATCTCGAGATGTATGATGGATTTCCCCTGCCGCTCCAATTCCTGAGCGCTGGAAAGCACGGCATAGGCTCCTTCCGCAGCTAAGGTAGACATGCGGGATGCTAGATTCATAGTGCGGGTATAAGCATAGTCGCTAAAAATTCCTCCCTGGGGAGCTGCGGTGAGAGATCTTCAATGGGTTTACCAAATTCCAACTTCGGGATGAGTTTCGCCTCGTCCGGGATGATCACGTCACAAATCACCGGGCCTTTGGCACGCAAAACCATTTGAATTTTTCGCTGCATCTCTTTGTGGTTTCCGATTGTTTCCGTAGCCAATCCATATGCTTTGGCGATTTTTACAAAATCCGGCACGCCGTAGCCGCTTTTGGGTGTCGTGGCCTCATACCGGCTGTTGAAGTACGTATCCTGAAACTGTTTGATAATGCCGTAGGAATGATTGTTCAGGATAAACACTTTAATGGGTAAGCGGTAGTGCGCCACTGTTTCCAGTTCTTGGATATTTATCTGAAATCCACCATCTCCGATGATGCAGGTAATCGGTTTCTTTCCTAGAGCAATCGAAGCGCCTATACTGGCCGCAAGCGAATATCCCATGGGCGAATTACCCATCGCGGAAAAAAGCCGTTGCCCCCTATGAACATGAAAGGCTTGTATTGTCCAGGCCAGGTTGGCCCCGCAGTCGGTGATGACAGTTGCATGGGAGCTTAACAAGTTTGAAAGCGTCTCGACAAAGACATACGGATCTACTTTTTGTTTGCGCTTTCGCCACTCGGGCAAAACGCTTGGATACTTCTTTTTCCATTCTTGCGTACGTTTTTTCCAATCACCAACCTCCGGAACATGAACTTTTTGGGCTGCCCGCTGAAACAGCGGCATCACGTCCCGCACATCCGCGCAAATGCCGATGTCCGGCGTCAATCCGCGGTTTTTGAAAAGCTCTGCCCGGTCGATATCAACCACAATTTTCTTCGCGGCTCGGGCAAAGGTTTCCGGTTTGCCTCCGGTAATGCGCGTATCCAGTCTCGAGCCCAGCGAGAGGATGCAGTCGCTGTTTTGGACGGTAAAGTTTGCTGCACGGCTCCCGTACACGCCGATCTGACCCACATACAAGGGATGATCGTGATGGATCACGTCAATCCCGCTCCATGTGGCAACGACCGGAAACCCGAGAGCATCAACAAGCTTTTGGAATTCTTTCGTTTGATCAGCGTACCGTATGGCGCCACCGGCGATCACCACCGGCCGCTTCGCCATCGTCATAAGCTCCACTGCTTTCGTAACTTTTTCTTTCACTCCTTCGGGGGGATCAACATCCAATTTCTCTTCCTTCGCGTGAAATCCGTCAAGTTCGTTGGGGTCAATCTCTGCCCGCTGCACATCCATGGGGATATCGATAAGCACCGGCCCGGGCCTGCCGGATGTTGCCGTAAACATCGCCTTTTCAAGCACGTATCGAATTTGCTTCGGATCATCGACCCGTACGGCAAATTTGGTGAGCGGCGCGACGATGTCCGTGATATCCGTTTCCTGAAATCCTACCTGGCGCACGTTCCGTCCATGTTTGGATTCAAACGTATTCACCTGGCCCGTAATGGAGATGGTCGGCGTTGAGTCAAAGTACGCGCATGCAATACCGGTGATGAGGTTCGTCATGCCCGGGCCGCTCGTGGCCATAGCAACACCCAGGTTTTTTGTTACACGGCTGTATGCTTCCGCGGCCATCGCGCCTGCCTGCTCGTGCTGGATGCAAATGTAATCAATGTCACGATGCTGGGCAATGGAGTTCACTAAATGCACGGACGCGCCGCCGATGATCTGAAACACATGGCGCACGCCCTTCTTTGCAAGGAAATCGACAACGTAATCGGAGAGTTTCATGAAGTATTCCGTTTCCTTTGCGCAATCTCTTCCACGATATACATGGGCCGGGATTTCGTTTCTTCCACAATCACCTGCACATACTTTCCAACTATCGAAAGCGCCAACAGTTGGATACCGCCAAAAAGCATAATTACCGTAAGGAGAATCACCATCTCGCTCGCTTCATTTCCTAAAAGAATAATACTTATTAAGTATCCAATAAGAAACAAAAATGAGATACCGACGATCGCAAGCCCCGCGTAGATGATGAGGTCAAGCGGCAGGTACGAAAATCCGAAAAAGCTGCGTTCCGCGTGCTTAAAATAATCCAGCAAATGATAGGAGCTTTGCCCGTGCTCCCGTTTTTTGCGCGCATACGTCACGTATGCGGTTTTAAACCCCACCCAGGAGCGCAGTCCGCGGAAGAACCGGAACTTTTCGGGGAAAAGTTTGAGCGCATTGAGCACCTTCCGGTCCATGAGGCACGAGGCACCGGCGTTCACCGGCACGTCGATGTTGGAGATTGCTTTATAAAACCGGTAAAAAAGTTTGCGCATGAGCCCCATGGGGAAAATATCTTCGGTCTTGGTGTACACACCCACGACGGTGTCGTACCCTTCTTCCCATTTCCTCACGTATCTGGGTATGAGGTCTGCCGGATCCTGCATATCGCAGTGGTAGATAACGACGGCATCGCCGGTGGCATGATCCATCGCCGCCTCACCGGATGCCTCAGCTCCGAAATTACGTGACAAAAATACGCCGACGACCCGTTTATCCTTGTGTACCAAACCGCGGATGCGCTCCCTTGTTTTATCCGTGCTGCAGTTGTCTGCATACACAAATTCAAATGTATACTTATTGAGGGGTTTCGTTACCCGAACGAGCTCCTGATACGCCGGGAGCACGTTTTCTTCCTCGTTGTAGCACGGGACGCAGAT
>CAYIWI010000050.1:0-985 GCA_964367065.1 uncultured Gammaproteobacteria bacterium | reverse complement strand
AGATGGAAATAAGCCGTTTCATGGAAATTGCTTGGATTATAGCGTACCTATCTTATATTGAAAAGACGGAGGCCGTATACTCCTTAAACGCCTCTAGTTATTTTTAGCCAAAGAAGATCTATCAACGATTGAAAAATGACTTTAACTTTGACACCGCTTGTCT
This sequence comes from uncultured Gammaproteobacteria bacterium, assembly GCA_964367065.1. Lineage (GTDB taxonomy): Bacteria > Patescibacteriota > Microgenomatia > UBA10105 > UBA927 > JACREP01. The sequence goes on along the minus strand of CAYIWI010000050.1, from coordinate 822 downwards.
TATTTCCCTTTCGAACAAATGATACCGGAATAGAGGTAAGGTGATACCCCTGATAGACTGCCCGAATAATGAGCTCCGCTTCAAAAAAAACACTTGTTGAAACCGTCTGTACAGACTGAAATACTTCGCGCTTGATCACCTTGATGCTTCCCGGATCAATCGTATCAATGCCAAAAAGAAGCTTGGGAAGCGCGCGGTAGAGATGGGAGATAATGCGGCGGGAAAGGGTATATACATGCTTCCTGCGGTTCCCGATGGTGATATCAGCGCGTTCCCTGTAGGCGGTGGTAAGTAATTGCTCAATGTCTTCCGGCCGCCAGTCGCCATCCGCACTATAAAGCGCAATATAGGAATATTTTGTTCTCCTGTAAAGCTGCCGAATATTTTTTGCGATACCTAAGTTGTCTTTATTGATGAGGACACGAATCCTACGGTTTTTCCCAAATTGCTTTTTCAGGAGCGCAGCCGTCCCGTCACAACTCGCGTCATCGGCAATAATGATTTCGAACCGCCGGCAGATTGCTGGAAGAATTTTTTCGCACCGTGATACTTGATCAACGATGGTACCCTCGTTGTTATATGCTGGGATAACGAGCGAAACATCAATTGGTAAACGGACGAGAGGCTTTCGTTTTGAAATCATGGAGTTTCCACCACTTCCTGCTCGACGAATGTGACGAGTGTTTGGTAATTTCTTTTGGAAAACTCAGCAACCTCCTCAAAAGCTTTTTTATCCTCTTCACCTGCCTGTTGGGCTAATTCTTCCAGAATTTTCTGATGAGCTAGCCCTGACTTCGTGATGCTTTTGGTAAGCATTAGATC
>CAYIWI010000049.1:3589-5777 GCA_964367065.1 uncultured Gammaproteobacteria bacterium | reverse complement strand
AACCGCGATATTGAAGTCTACGCGAAGCGTTTTATCAGTTTTGGTTGGCGGGTGATCACGGTGGAAGACGGCCACGATCTGACAAAAATCAACACAGCATACGCTCAGGCATTGACGCATCGAGACAATGATGCATTGAAGCCCGTTGCCATTATTGCCCGCACGGTGAAGGGTAAAGGCGTTTCCTTCCTGGAAGGCAAAGAGGGGTGGCACGGTAAGGCGCTATCGCAGCAAGAACTTAAAGTGGCGCTTGTTGGGCTGGGAAAGGTGGATACATCAATACGTGGACTGGTGCAGAAACCTGGCAACGCTGAGGTCGATCGTCCAAATTCAGAAGTTTTTCAATCCATCCGTTCGCCTTCGGCGCGGCTGGCCTCTTCGATGAATAACTTGAATTTGTCCGATCTCCCCGCGTTGCCTTCCTATTCCTCTCCAACTGCCACGCGCCGCGCGTTTGGAAACGCGCTCGTCCGGTTGGGCAAGGTTGATCCCGCGATGATCGTCTTGGATGCCGATGTGCAAAACTCGACCTACACGGAATTTTTCGCAAAAGAATTCCCTGAGCGATTTTTCCAAATGTATATTGCCGAGCAAACCATGGTGGGTGTGGCATTGGGACTGTCTAAACAAGGGTTCAACCCTTACATTGCGACGTTTGCCTGCTTTCTGACCCGGGCGTTTGATCAGGTGCGCATGGCAGCGCTCTCCCAGGCGGATATCAAAATCTGCGGTTCGCATGCAGGGGTCTCGATCGGCCAGGACGGCGGATCACAAATGGGACTGGAGGATCTTGCCATGTTTCGGGCGGTGCACGGGTCAACGGTCCTGTATCCATCGGATGCAATTTCTACAGAGAAATTAGTCGAACAGATGGCGCGGGAAAAGGGGATTGTCTATATACGGACGACGCGCGGAGAAACGCCGGTGGTGTACGATGCGAAAGAGAAATTTCCGATCGGCGGCAGTAAGGTACATTATTCTTCGAGTGAGGGAGCATTAGCGACCGAATCGAGAAGTCAACAAAAGGGTTCTCGACTTCGCTCGAACAATAAAGAGATTGCCACCATCGTTGCCGCCGGTATCACGCTCCATGAAGCATTGAAGGCGCAAAAACTGTTGGCTGAGGAGGGCATTGGCGTGCGCGTCATCGACTGCTATTCAGTGAAGCCGATTGATGAAAAAACATTACGGAAGGCGGCTCGTGAGTCAAAAGCCATCATTATCGTAGAAGACCATTATCCCGAAGGTGGTTTGGGCGAAGCGGTGAAATCTGCGCTTTCTACGCCTGATACCGGGAATCAACATATCAAAATATGTCACCTTGCGGTGCGCAAAACACCAAGGAGCGCCAAGCCCGCGGAGCTTTTGGCATACGAGAAAATAGATGCGGTAGCGATTGTAAAGGCGGTTCGTTCACTATGTTGAGCGCTGAGGTCGGCATGCCATGATTCTCGCATCGTCAAGGTCCAGACCTTCGTTCTGTTTATGCAGTTTTTTTTGCCAAGGCCGTGACGATGCTTCGAAATGGCACGCCTCCCCGCGCTCCTTGTTGTACATGCTGTGATATACTCATCAATATGAAAACGTTTCCTTCGAAAATCTTCATTGACGGCGGGGATCCGGCGGAAACGAAAGAAGCAGATGCACTGCTCAAAAAAGCCGGCTATCACGGGCTGGACGGCCAGACGACGAACCCGACGCTGATTGCAAAGCGATTTTTGAGCGACGCTGAGGTCGCTTCGTCAAATTCTCGTGTCCTGCGATCCGTCGGTTCGCCTTCGCCGCCGCCGGCCCCTTCGGCGCAGGGCTCGAATTTGCCAAAGCTCCCCGCGTCGCTGGCGTTTGAGTATTACCGCAAGACCGTCGTGGAGATGAGCAGGATCATCCCGCACGGGCAAATTTCCATCCAGGTGATCGGCGACCCGGCAACGTTGACGGTTGATGAAATGCTAAGTCAGGCCCGCGACCGCATGACCTGGATCCCTAACGCGGTCATTAAGTTTCCCGTGACAAAGACGGGCCTCAAAGCCGCGGAAATTTTTTGTCAGGAAGGGCCGGTCAATATGACGCTTGCCTTCAGTCAGGAGCAGGCGGCGGCAGTCTTCGCCGCTTCAAAGGCCCATAATTACGATGTTTTTATTTCGCCCTTTGTCGGCCGGCTTGATGACCGGGGAGAAAATGGCATGGA
>CAYIWI010000049.1:0-3489 GCA_964367065.1 uncultured Gammaproteobacteria bacterium | reverse complement strand
CGGGCAGGTGCAAGTACTCACTGCCAGTGTGCGGAATACCAAACACATTTTGTATGCACTGTGGCTTAAAAGTGATGTCATCACCATCCCGTTTAAAGTCTTCAAAGAATGGTCAACTCAAGGATTTCCGTTACCTGCGAAAGACTTTCTCTACGACGTAAAGGATTTAACCGATATTCCGTACCGCGAACTGACGTTGGATAAAGAGTGGACGGACTATGACCTTTCCCACGATCTCACGGACATCGGCCTCACCCGTTTTTGGGAAGATTGGAAGACCATCGTGGAGTAATTTTACGCCGCTACCACTTGCCGTTTTTCAAACTTTTTTAGGCGCTCCTCGTGATCTTCGAGGGTATCGTTGATATCGCTGTGTTGACCAGCGTGAAGTTCAAACGCCTCACGAGTAGCTTTCACTTCTCCCATTACCTCGTCCATTTTAGAGAAGAATTCTTCTGTGGTGGGAAGATATTTAAGTTTCTCGTCGAGTTTCTCGTCGAGTTTTTTATCAACAAGTTCCTCTATTTGGTGCAGATCTCGCTGGGTAAGCATACCAACATACGGTACTGCGTGAAACGGAATCTGTCAAGGGTGTATGATACGATTTATGTATCGTAAGTTTCGACACGTGGTGGTTGCCGGGACGTTTGATAAGTTGCACAAAGGACACGAAGCAGTGCTTACCAGGGCGTTTACGGAAGGGGAACGGGTGACGGTAGGATTGACGACCGATGCGTTCGTGCGTCGTTACAAATTGGACAAATTAGCCCAATTAGACAAATTAGACATTAAACAATGCGCAGCAAGAAAAAAAGCGCTTGAGCTGTGGCTGGCGGCGCAAAACTACGCTGGCCGCGCCACGATTATTCCACTGAATGATCCCTACGGATTTGTGGTGCCGCAAAGCACCCATGACGTTGCAGGGCCGGATGTGGAGGCCATCGTCGTTTCGACCGAGACGCGGCCACGGGCGGAAGATATCAATCAGCTCCGGCGCGAGGCGGGGTGGAAGCCGCTTGCGATTGTCGAAGTTCCTATGGTACAGGCAGAAGATTTAGCGGCCATTTCCTCAACGCGCGTGCGGGCTCGCGAGATTGATCAGGAAGGGAAGCTCATTATGCCGGACAATCTGCGGCCGGAACTCCAAAGGCCATTGGGAAGGGTGCTGAGGGGATCAGATGTAGAGCGTTCCGTCAAATCAAAACAGGGTTCAATGGTAATTACGGTTGGTGATGTCGCGACAAAGACGTTGTTGGATATGGGAATTGTTCCGCACCTGGCTATCATCGACGGCAAAGTGGGGCGAAAGCCTTTTCACGAAACCCTAAAAATTCTCCAGCTTCAAAAGGTTAAACCTTTTAGCCTCAAGCCCGTGAAAAGCGGGCCGGGGTATATCAGCAAGAAAGCAATACAAGTCCTGCGGAGCAGGATCCGGCTTTGCCGGACAACGCTAGCAAGACCAGTAGCACAAGAAAGATATTGGGTTCTTGTGGTTGACGGGGAGGAGGATCTTTTGGCGCTTCCGGCGATTGCCGAAGCGCCGCTTGGCGCCGTGGTCTACTACGGTCAACCGAATCGCGGATTGGTGGAGGTGATCGTTGACATGAAAAAAAGGGCAAGAGCAGTCGCTCTCCTTTCCGAATTTGAGGCTTTGACAAAATAATGCTTAAGCAGTATTTTGTCAAAAAATTTGCAGTCGCTTCAGGGGCTTGATAGTTCCAGTGAAATCTTCAATACTAAGTACATGGCCAAATACATACCGGATGTTGGTACTAAACGGTGGGTCGTGATTGCGCCGCAGAGAACTACACGTCCTGCCGACGTCCCGCAGGGCGGGACTATGGCGGGCAAGCCTGACGACGCGCAGACGAAGTGTCCGTTTTGTGCGGGCAATGAGGCGGAAACGCCGCCGGAGGTGTACCGCATCGGCACCGGAGAAAAAGATAAGCCAGGCTGGCAGGTGCGCATCGTCCCCAATAAGTATGCCATCACGGATATCCACGAAGTCATCATCCACAGCCCGGATCACGAAAAGGATATCGAAGCACTGCCGGTGGCGGCTGTGGCAAGCCTCCTTACCAGTTACCGCGACCGGTTTCGGCTGCATGAGGCAGACGGCCAGGTTATGATTTTTTGCAACCACGGCCTGCACGCAGGAGCGTCGCTGACGCACCCGCACAGTCAGCTGGTGGTGGTGCCCGGCCAGATTAGCCTCGATACGCTGGCCGCAGAACCCATCAATAACGTCGTTGAAGAAAATACGTTTTTTACGACCTACTGTCCGGATTTTTCCCAGTGGCCGTTTGAAGTGTGGATTGGGCCCAAGCGCCGCGACACGAAGTTTGGAGATCTGTCAGATAGCGAACTTCCGGATTTAGCGGTACTTCTTGGGCGTTGCCTTCGGAAAATTGAAGCAGTGTCCCAAACACCCGATGCGCCGCACCTGCCCAACGCGCCGTTTGTCTATAACTACTACATCTATCACGGAACCAACTGGTATCTGCGCATCATTCCGCGCCTTGTCCACCGCGCGGGGTTTGAACTGGGGACGGGCTTATCGGTCAATGTGGTGGATCCGGCGGAAGCGGCCAAGAAGCTGAAAGAGACGTGACTAAGCAACACGAGCAACGCGAGTTATTTAGTTACTTAGTAAAGCGTTTTTATCTTGCTAAGTAACCTGCCTCGCCGGCAAGGCGGGCTGGGCTTGCTGGCCTTGCTATTTACGCGGCGCTTTTTTGCTGAAGTCCCAAGAGCCACATCACTGCTTCTTTTTTATAGCGCCTATCGCCGCGGGAGTTGATGCGTATTGCCGGCAATTTTCCGCGCTTCCCCCAACGCTTGATCGTCAGCGGCGATACGCGCAGAATTTTTGCTACTTCCCGGACCGTTAAGAGATCCGGCCATTCATCACCTAAAGACATATAATCAGCGAGAAGTGATAAGTGAAAAGTGATAAGAAAGAGAAAAAATACCCGTTTTACTTATCGCTTATTTCTTATCGCTTATCTCCCTCCTTGGGCAAGTATATATCATTATCATGCATAACAGTACACCTGTGTTCAAACCTTGTCAAGGGGTATCAAAAGAGAGCATATGAAAAGATATAGATAGTTATACATTTTTATACGTGTCAGGGTTGCCCCGCCTGAGGTCGCCAACGAAAATTTAGATCCGTCTTCAGTTGCCTCGCGAAATAGAGTCCGCTCGTCCATCAGCAAATCCTCGCTCGGAAGTGAAGCCGGACAAAATTTTGTTGGCTCCCCGGCGGGGCTCCACTTTTGTATTAAATAACGCCGTACAATGTTTGGTTCGGTGGATAATATGTTGATGCTCTATTTTGCGACGCGATAGAAAAGAAAAAGTTTTTTGTGGTAGAAGCTGTATAAAAACCTATTATCCTTCGAGCGATCCCGATTTGATCGGGAGAGTCGAGAAGCCGTGTCTGCCGGCAGGTAGGTTCTCGACAAGCTCGAACAGTATTGTTTTGTT
>CAYIWI010000048.1:0-6134 GCA_964367065.1 uncultured Gammaproteobacteria bacterium | reverse complement strand
TACGCGTACAATGCACTGGAGCCGTATATCGATGAGCGCACGATGCAGATTCACCATGGCAAGCATCACGCCGCGTATGTGAAAAATCTCAATGATGCGTTAGCAACAATACAACAAAGTGACAAATTGACAATTCAACAACTTCTTGGAGACTTAAGCAAAGTTCCGGAAGAAATACAAACGAAGGTCAGGAACAACGCTGGCGGGCACGCCAACCATAGTCTTTTTTGGCAGGTGATGAGCCCGAATCTCAAGGGAGAATCACGAAGGCCCAGCGGAGAACTTGTAAAGGCAATTGATGCAGTGTTTGGGAGTTTTGAAAAGTTTCAGGAGCAATTTACCGCGGCAGGGATGGGGAGATTCGGCAGCGGGTGGGTGTGGCTGGTTGCTGACCCTTCGACAAGCTCAGGGCAAGTAAAACTTACCATTGTTGATACGCCCAATCAGGACAGCCCCTTGATGGACGGCAAGACGCCCATTCTTGGACTTGATGTGTGGGAGCACGCATACTACCTGAAGTACCAAAACATGCGGGCCGACTATATTAAAGCATGGTGGAATGTCGTCAATTGGAAGGAAGTTGAAAAACGCTTTACCACCGCGTAAGATGGCTTCATGAAACTCCCCGATCCGTGGAAGCTCAAGTATGAGCAACCCAAGGACGCGATCCTTTTTGCGGCAAGCCAACTGCAGGGGGGACGGCTGCATCAGGAAGATTATTTTATCAACTTCAATGACGAGTGCTTCATTGTGGCAGACGGCGTGGGGGGCATGCCGAATGGCGCGGAAGCAGCAAAACTGGCATGTGAAACTGCCGAGTGGGCGTACCAGCTGGTGCGCCAGCGGCCGTTTTACTGGAATGCCAAAGATTTTTTCCTTAAGCGGATCGTCCGATCCACCAATATGCGGTTGTGGCAGAAGCGCCGGGAGCCGGGATTTGCCGACGGGTTAGCTACCACGCTTCTTATTTTTCTTATGACTGATCGGAGGTTTTGGGTCGGAAGCGTGGGCGACAGCAGCGCATTTCTTTTTCGGGACGGGATAGCACGCAAACTCACGACGGAAGACGTCGACAGCCATGGTAGTCTGACCAAGGTTTTGGGAGTACAGCGGTTGGGGATCGTGCCGCAGATTATCCAGGAAAGTTTTTTGGTGGGAGACGCGGTAGTGCTTACTACCGACGGCGTGGCGCGGTACGTGAGCAACGAGGAGCTGGCAGCGGTGCTCAAAAACACAGGGACCACGACCGAGCACATGACGGAGGCAGTAGCACAGATTCTCAAAACTGCCCAAAAAAACGGATCCACCGATAATATGACCGCGTTAATCATCAAAAAGGTAGCAACAGAACATGCGCGCTTTTAATATTTAGCATTTGGCATTTAGCATTTAGCATTCTATACTGAAGGTATGCCTGCCGAATTCTTTGCACCCATCAGTAACCAAAAAACGCCCCCGGTCTATAGCTTCTTTAACGGCAGAGAATGGGTCGAAAGCAACAGCGGAAAAACCATGGCTGTTCGTTCTCCAGTCGATGGGTCGGTTGTCGGCGAATTGCAGGTCCTCGCACCAAAAGAAATTGACGCGGTGATGGAAACTGCCGCAGGTTCCCAGCGAGGGTGGGAGGCAACGCCGCTCAACAAGCGCGTTTCCGTCATGCATTTGGCAGCCGATTGGATTCGGCATTTTGAAGATTACCTTACCGCCCTTCTTGTTCGAGAAATCGGCAAAACCGATAGCGAAGCAAGGAGTGAGATCAAGCGCACGGCAGATCTTATTGATTATTTTGCCGATGAGGCGCAGTCCATCCGCGGTGAAACGCTGGACAGCGACAATTTTCCCGGCTATGACAAAGGCAGGATTGCCATGATTGAACGGGTGGCTTACGGCGTGGTGGTGGCCATTGCACCGTTTAACTATCCGGTCAATCTGGCGGCCAGCAAAATCGCTCCGGCACTGCTCATGGGCAACGCAGTGGTTTTTAAGCCGCCGACCCAGGGAGGAATAAGCGGCGTCCACCTGACCCGCATTTTTGAAAAAGCAGGCGTGCCGGCCGGCGTCATCTGTTGTGTCACCGGGAGCGGGAGCGACGTTGGTGATGTGCTAGTGTCTCATCCATTGGTCGATCTTATTACCTTTACGGGAAGTAGCGATACGGGTGCGGCCATTGCCGGACGCGCCGGGATGGTGCCCTTAGTATTTGAGTGTGGGGGCAACAACCCGGCAGTGGTACTTCCCGATGCAGACATGAACCTTGCGGCTCGGGAAATTATCAAAGGCGGCTTCGCCTTCGCCGGCCAACGGTGCACGGCCATAAAATATGTGCTGGGAATGCAGGGAGTTCTTGACCAACTGTTGCCGGTTGTCCTTACTCAGATGAAAGAATTCGTGAAGATGGGGGATCCGCGAAGCCCCGAGACAAAATTGGTAGGGCCGGTGATTTCGGCGGGTGCTGCCGAGCAATTTCAACAGTGGATTGATGAGTCAGTCAAATTGGGAGCAACGGTGGTAACCGGCGGCAAACACAAAGACAATTACATGGAGCCCACGATCCTTACCGGGGTCACGCCGGAGATGCCGGTGGTTGTGCGCGAAGTGTTCGGCCCTCTGGTTTCCTTCATTTCCATCAAGAGCATGGATGAGGCAGTTGCCATCATCAACCAATCGATGTTTGGGTTGCAGGCGAGCGTGTTTACGAAAGACGAAGGCACGGGGCTCACCTTCGCGAAGCAGTTAAACGTCGGTACGGTCCAGATCAACGGTTCTCCCCAGCGCGGCCCGGACCACTTTCCGTTCCTCGGGGTCAAACGCTCCGGCCTCGGTGTCCAAGGCGTGCGGTATTCCCTCGAAGCGATGTCCCGCCTGCGCCCCATCATCCTCAATAAGCCGCAATGAGACCCCTCTTATGAATCAACTTCCTCAAGAGAGGTGCCGGTAAAGCGAAATTTCTTTTCTTTCACAAATGTGTTATCGTCCCACACTTCAAGTATCAAGTGAGCTTTTCCATCAATAAATGCTGATCGTTGGTGTTTCACATATCCAGAAAAAGCGTGCTGTTTGCCAAACCAATCAGCAAAAGTCGTTTGGAACGTATTTTGAACAAGGACGAGGGTTGAGAAAACCGCTTGATAGACTTGTTTCGTTTTTGTATTGACCAGGTAGAGAGTGCTGCAGCTAGATCCGCATCCACCCGAAAAGAAAACGTAGTCATTGTCCAGCCAGTGTGGCTGGCCACTTTTGTAATCATTAATGGAGAGAAAGTATTCTCGGTGACTATTTAGTTCTCTGACGGCGAGAATATATTGGTTTGCAAGGTAGTTTCTGTAGGCAAGGTCATCTTTCCCATGAAAGATCCGTTTGTATTGTATAATTGCTTCTGCTCCAGTTGGAGAAGTTTCTGAAAAGACCTCGTCAAGATCGCTGTTATGTTCCAAATGTATTCCCGCAACTGTTGGTTGAGTTACCGCTGTTTTTTCTTTCTTCAGATACAATTGTTGGACTGCTACACCGGTAATAAGAATAAATAAAGAAAGTGGAATAAGCTTGACTTTGGCCATACATTCAATTTGGACTCAAGTAGAAAAAGGTGTCATCAATTTGTCTTATAAATTTTCCATTGGGTACGACATTTTCTAAAAACCATTCTATAGATACGCCTCTTCCATGAAAATGTGTTGCCTCGGTCGGATTGGCGATCGTTCCCGAGATGATGTCACGAGCTACCTGATAGGATTCATACCAAGATTCCTTTCGTTTTTCACTTGTATTGTTGAGCGGATCGGTAATTTTAGGGAAGTTTGGGTCTTCGGGTTTAAAAGGATCATATTGTCCAGGTTGCAAAATTACTTCCCAAATAGTATTCGGCCAGGCCTGAGCTTTTGCCCGGTTGAGTATTGAGCCTGCAATCCACATTTTTGTTTCTTTTGATTGGTCTTCCGCCTCGCCAAAAATAAGCCTTGCCAAAAGTATCTCTTGGCTATCATCGGCAAAATCACCAGTCCATGCGGGATTATCAACCGTTGGAGAGTGGATTGGTGGCTCAGGTTTTGTACCAAAATCAAAAACAATACTCTCAAATGTTGGCGTTCGATCCGTTTCAAAAGCAATCGTATGAATTTTTTTGGGAAGATTCACCGTGAATGTCTCGGTTTCTGTTTTCGTTGAGGTTTTTAGTGGTAGAAGTGATCCTGCCAATCTCCAGAAGAGGAATTTTATTGTTTTGAAGAGGTTTTTTTGTAGAGTGCTATCAATGATAATTTTGACATCGTCACTGTCTCGTTTTCTTCGGCTGTAGGTAATGGTTGAAGTGAATGACACGAGAGAGAGTGTATCGAGGATGAAGGTAAGCCATGGGCGTCCGTTTCCATCGTCTGCTTGGGCGTGGGGCGTGAGGGTAAGCGTCTGTGCCAAGTCAATGACTGATACGCCGAGACCCTCAAGGGTAGCTGTTTTCTGTTTGGCACCCGCGACAAGCCTCACCATGTGATCCTTGCCACGAAGAAAGGTTACGATAGAGATAGTTTGCAGGTTGTTATGCAGCTTATTTCCCTGAAAAGAAGAAGCATAGTGTTTACCGTCTATCTCAACGGTCAAGCTTTCATGATGAAGCGCATCTGGGGATATCTGTCGCTTGTCTTTCGTTCGGGCAGCAATGGTAATGAGATGAAATGCAGAAAAACTGGTGAAGTGAAGTTCCTCATGGTCAAAAATTTGCCTCTTATTCCGATCATCAAAGATGAAATCCATATTTTTAGCTTACTCCAGGGAGCTTAACATAGCAACGCGCCTCTTGACAATTTTTCTGCCGGATTGTAATATGTAATGCGTATGACACAACTTATCGTCCGTATTCCGGAAGAGCAGAAGCAGATGCTCATGCAAGAAGCACAACGGAAAGGAGAAACCGTATCTGATGTAGTTCGTCGTGCGATTGCGCGGCATGTAGAGGCAAAACGTCATCGCGGAAACCGCAATGAGCTTCTCGCGCTTCTTGCTATCGCCGAGAAAGGGAAACACATTAAAGGCCCCCGAGATTTATCCACCAATTACAAACGGTATTTGTATGGAGATAAGCGGCTGTGATTTTCATTGATTCCTCGTTTTACGTAAGTCTTCTCAAAAAGAGAGATAGCAATCATCGGAAAGCGGTGGATTGGTGGCGCTCTTTACCGGATGACGCGCAGAAGATGACAAGTCAAGCGATCCTTGGCGAGGTCTTAACTGTTGGCTCCCAACGTCACGACCGGCGACTTGCGATTGCATTTGTCGAGGAGATTCGCGCTGGCAATACGATTATTGTGTTGGAAACCGCGCCATTGGTTACTCGTGCATGGGAGATCTTCAAGAAGGTTAAAAGCAAAAATATAAGCTGGGTGGACTGCTACTCACGGGCGATCATTGAAGTGTACAAGGTTGAGACGGTCCTCACATTTGATAAAGATTTTGCGCGGTTGGTTAAGCCGCAATAATAGTACTGTACAGATAAAAAGTAATGTAACTTGACAAAAGTAATGAGTTATGGTATCATTACTGTATGAGTACATTTGTGACGCTTACCACCCAAAGCCAGATCAGTATCCCTGCCGTGTTCCGCAGGCAATTAGGATTTAAAAAAGGAGATAAGCTCAAGGCCGAAGTCCAAGGGGATGCCCTGGTGCTCCGTCCGGCGGGGGACATCCTGTCTCTGGCGGGAACGCTTTCTCATCTTGCAAAAGAAAAAGGTATTCAGGAAATTTTAAAATTAGAGGAGAAGGCGATGGGTGGCGCGGCCAGTGATCGGTACCTTTCGACTCTTTCCGCGAGTGAGCGAAACCGGATCAAAAAAACAAACAAACGATCATGAAGAGATATTTGGTTGATACGAATGTCTTTATCCGGATGTTGCTTCGGGATATTCCGGCCCAGCACGATGCGGCAGTTTCCCTTTTTACCCGGGCAAAAGAAGGAAAGGTAAGCATATTTGTGCTCCCCGAGATATTCATAGAAATTGATTACGTCCTCACAAAAGTATATGCGCTCTCAAAAATAAAAGTGATCGGTACTCTTGAACACATTATAGCAACGCCATATATCACGATCCAAGAGCGGGGGCTGGTGACAGAGATGCTTACATTGTATAAACAGTTTTCGATAAA
>CAYIWI010000047.1:0-6214 GCA_964367065.1 uncultured Gammaproteobacteria bacterium | reverse complement strand
ATGCAGCCACCGCTTGCGTTGGGGCAGGCAGTGCATGAAGTGATCGACTCGCTGTCCGTGTTGCCGGTGGAGGAGAGGTTTACCGAGTCATTACTAGCAAAATTTGAACGGGTATGGCAGGGAGTATCCGGCAAACGCGGAGGATTTCGGGATACCGAGGAAGAGGAAACATTTAAATCCCGCGGTATTGCCATGATACGGCGCGTGATGGAAAACCCGGGGATCCTTCGCAACAAAGCCATAAAAATCCGGCAGGAACTCCCGTCGTTCTGGCTTTCGGAGGAAGACAATATTATATTATGCGGAAAGATTGATTGGCTTGAATATCTAGATGACCTCGATAGCGTCCACATCATAGACTTCAAAACCGGGAAGTTTGATGAAGACGGCGACTCGTTGCAACTTCCTATTTATCTTTTGCTTGCGACCAACTGCCAAACGAAGCCGGTGGCACGTGCAAGTTACTGGTATCTTGCGCGGGACAATGAGCCGCAGGAGGCAGGTCTGCCGAAACTCGAAGAGGCGAAGGATTGTGTCATGGAATCGGCGCGTACCATTGCATTGGCCCGAAAGCTTGAGCGATTTGTGTGTAAACATAAAGGCGGTTGCCGCGCATGCCGTTCGTATGAGGAAATTGTTGCCGGTCGCGCAGAATTTGTGGGCGTGGGAGGGTATAAACAGGATATTCATATTTTATGAGGCGAGCTCATTGACATTGTATATATTTTGTCATATTATTGATTGCAATGAAGTATCTTGATTGGGATAGAGAGAAGAATGAGAAGCTGAAAGAAGAGCGCGAAATTGGGTTTGAAGAAGTGGCGGCGGCGATGATAGAGGGAAAGGTATTGGCTATGATACCGCATCCCAATAAAAAGCGGTATCCGGGCCAAAAAATATTTATTGTAGAACTTCATGACTATGCGTATTTGGTGCCCTTTGTGGAGGATGAAAAGAAAATATTTTTAAAAACGATCTTTCCCAGCAGGAAATATACACGGGAGTTTATTGAAAAAGGAGGAAAAAACATATGAGCAAGCAGAATCCATTCAAAAATCTTATCCTTGACCGCGAGGAACAGGAGATTAATGAGGCGGTAGAAACGGGAAAGGTAAAGCCGGTGCTATTGTCCGCGCGTGAAAAGAGACGACTTCAAAAAATAGCGGAACATACACTCAATAAAACACGAAATATCAACATCCGATTATCGGAGCGAACGTTGTTAAAACTGAAAGCAAAAGCGGCAGTAGAGGGCATCCCGTACCAGACACTTGCCGGATCGATTATCCACAAATATACTGCAGCGTAACCGTTATAGAATTATAGGCTATTGACAAGAGGGAAAACAGGTGTATACTACCGTTTAGTTACCTAAGCCTTGAAGGAGGCGAACGTTCATTGTTCGCTTCTTTTTGTCGTTCACTGAACGTAAGAATTTATTCCAATGGCGAAAGACGGCATTACCCAAAAACGGCTGTATTGGGGGAAAGACTATCGTGACCTTCCACCCCTGGATCTGACCCTCGTACAGCGGGAATCGTATCAGTGGTTTTTGGAGACGGGAATCCGCAACCTTCTGGCAGAAGTTTCTCCGATTACAGACTTTACGGGTAAAAATTGGACACTCTCCTTTGGCGATTATTACTTCGGCCGTCCCCGCTTAACCCCGGCAATTGCACTGGAAAAAGGTTTGACCTACGACATGCCGCTTAAGACCACAGCGACACTCGTCAACAAACAGACCGGGCACCAGGTGACACAGGAAGTATTTTTGGGCGATGTTCCGGCGATGACTGCCAACGGAACCTTCATTATTAACGGCATTGAGCGCTGTGTCGTGAACCAACTCGTGCGATCCCCGGGCATTTACTTTACCGGCGCGATCGATACGGCAACCGGCCGGACGCTTTACAGCGCGGAGATCCGCCCCATGCACGGCAGCTGGCTGGAGTTTATTGCCACCAGAAACGACGTGCTGATGGTGCGCATTGACCGCCGGCGCAAATTTGTGGCTTCCACGTTTCTTCGGGCCATTGGGGTGGAAACCAACGAAGAGATCAGTAAGATGTTTGCCGGCGTGGACACCAATCCGGATCACCGGTATGTGGAAGCAACACTTGCCAAAGATCCCACAACCAACCAGGCGGAGGCGGTCCTTGAGCTGTACCGAAAGCTGCGTCCCGGCGAGCCGATCGTGTTGGATAACGCCAAGGAGCTCCTTCGACAGATGTTTTTTGACTACCGCAGGTATAGCTTGGAGCGCGTGGGCCGCTACAAAATGAATAAAAAATTAGTACTTACCGTGCCCAACGACCACGACCACTGGGTGCTGACGCGTGACGATATCATCGGAAGCCTGCGGTACCTGATTTCTTTAACGGCCGGCCGCGGTGACGTGGATGATATTGATCATCTGGGCAACCGGAGAGTCCGTCGGGTCGGGGAACTGGTGGCAACCAATGCCTTCCGCGTGGGACTTTTGCGTCTGGAACGGTCTGTCCGGGAGAAAATGAGCTTGGCCGGACCTGCGGCATCCGAACTTACCCCCATGCAACTGGTCAACGCCCGACCGATTATTGCCTCCATCAATGACTTTTTCCGGACGAGCCAACTATCTACCATTCTGGACCAGACGAACCCGTTGGCAGAGGTGGATAACCTGCGGCGCTTAACCGTCATGGGCGTCGGCGGCATTTCTCGGGAGCGGGCATCGTTTTCCATCCGTGATATCAACGCGTCGCAATACGGTCGCATTTGCCCGGTGCGTTCGCCTGAGGGACCGAACATCGGCCTGGTGACCTATATGTCTCTCTACGCGCGGGTCAACGAATACGGATTTTTGGAAACGCCCTACCGGAAAGTGGAGAAAGTGACGCGGGGCGGAAAAACCGTGATGCGGGCAACCAGCGATATTGTATACATGGATGCAAGCGATGAACAGGATCACTACATCACGCATGCAAGCGTACCAATGGATGAGCACGGAGTGCTTGAGGCAGAGCGCATACCAGTACGGTACAAAGGAGACTTTCTTGAGGCAGATGCGGGGCTGGTCGAGTACATGGATGTAGTGCCGCGGCAGGTGGTCGGAGCGCCTGCGTCTATGATTCCGTTTATTGCGCACGATGAAGCCAACAGGGCGTTGATGGGCACGCATATGCAGTGTCAGGCCGTGCCGCTCCTTACCCCACAGGCGCCGATTGTGGGTACCGGCATGGAGACTCCTATTGCCGAGACCATGGGGAGGGTAATACGGGCAACCGATGACGGAGTGGTGGTGTTTGCGGATGCGTCCACCGTGGTGATGAAAACAAAGGATGGTCAGGAGCACACCTATGCGCTGGAGAAATTTAAACGATCGGCGCAGTCCACCTGTTACAACCAGCGGGTGCTGGTGGCAACCGGAGAGCGGGTGAAGAAGGGCCACGTGCTTATTGACGGCCCGGCAAGCGAAGCGGCAGAATTGGCACTCGGGGCAAATCTCGTCATCGCCTACATGAGCTTTGAGGGATTGGGGTACGAGGATGCTATTGTGATTTCCGACCGGTTAGTAAAAGAAGACGTACTTACCTCAGTCCACATCGAAGAGTACGAGGCCAGCGTCGTGGATACCAAACTGGGACCGGAGGAAACCACCCGCGACATTCCAAACGTGGGAGAAGAGGCGTTGCGCAATTTGGATGAAAACGGCATAGTCGTGGTAGGTGCGGAAGTGAGTCCCAACGATATCCTGGTGGGCAAAATCGCACCCAAAGGCGAAACCGAACTCACTGCCGAAGAGCGGCTGCTTCGGGCGATTTTCGGCGAAAAAGCGCGGGAAGTGCGAGACACGTCGTTGCGGGTTCCCCACGGCGAGCGCGGCACGGTGATTGAAGTAAAAATTTTGGATAAAGAGCAGGGAGATGAGTTGGAGCCGGGAACGAACCGAAAAATTGTCGTGAAAGTGGCGCAGATGCGCAAAGTTGTGGTGGGAGACAAACTCGCCGGACGGCATGGGAATAAAGGTGTGATTTCCAAGATTGTGCCGGGTGCCGATATGCCGTATCTGGCAGACGGAACGATTGTGGATATCATTATTTCTCCGTTGTCAGTTTTATCGCGCATGAATTTGGGACAGCTTCTGGAGTCGCATTTGGGACTGGCAGCGCAAAAATTGAACCTGCAGGTGGCATTGCCGGTGTTTGAGCCTGTTTCGGAAGACCGGATTGTGGAAAAACTGAAAGAAGCGGGTTTGCCAGTATCAGGCAAGAGCACGCTGTTTGACGGTCGCAGCGGCACCGCGTTTGCCCAGCCCATCGTGGTAGGAATCGGGTACATCATGAAGCTTATTCACATGGTAGAGGACAAAACGCACGCGCGCTCTACCGGCCCGTATTCTCTCGTGACTCAGCAGCCCTTGGGCGGTAAAGCCCAGATGGGCGGACAGCGGTTAGGGGAAATGGAAGTGTGGGCACTGGAAGCTCACCGTGCATCGCACATCCTGCAGGAGATGTTGACGATAAAATCTGATGATGTGGTCGGGCGGGCCAAGGCGTTTGAGGCAATTGTTAAGGGCATGGATATTCCTGAGTCCACGGTGCCGGAGTCATTTAAAGTACTGGTGAAAGAGCTGCAGGCGCTGGGCTTAAACGTGACCCCGACCGGTGTGGTGACTGTAAAGCCAGCTGCTTCGGTTACTGCTGCCACACCGGCCGACGATACTGCCGTGGTACAGCAGGCGGCTGAACTGGCGAAAGCAAGCGGCGCCAAAACGGCGCCAGTGGGAATGTCGAATGATAAATGATGAATGCCGAATGGGAATTGGTCATTTGGCATTGAGATAAGTATGGATAAAAAAGGAACGTTTGCAAACATCATTGATTTTTCGGGTTTGAAGGTGACATTGGCGTCGCCGGAAGAAATAAAGTCGTGGTCCTACGGCGAAGTGACCAAGCCGGAAACCATCAACTACCGGACGCTCAAGCCTGAGAAAGACGGGTTGTTTGACGAGCGGATTTTTGGCCCGACCAAAGACTGGGAATGTTACTGTGGGAAATATAAGCGGATCCGGTACCGGGGGATTATCTGTGATAAATGCGGTGTTGAAGTGACGCAAAGCAAAGTGCGCCGGGAGCGTATGGGGCACATTACCCTGGCTACACCGGTGGCTCACGTATGGTTTTTTAAGGGCGCTCCGTCGCGGCTGTCGCTCCTTCTGGATGTTTCTCCGCGGGCGCTTGAAGAAGTGATCTATTTTGCCCAGTACCTCGTGACATCGGTGGATGAAGAGAAGAAAAAAAGCGTGCTGGCACACTTGGCAGAGGTAGGCCGCCAACGGATGAGCGAGGTAGATGAACGCAGCCGTCAGGAAAAATCCAAGCGGGAAGAGGTATTTGCAAAGGAAAAAGAAGAGAGTAAGTCCCGCGTGGGGAGCCCCGAAGCACGGGATTTGGCATTATCAGAGTTGAAGCTTCGTCAGCGGCAAGAATTGGCGGTGCTGGAAGGAACCGCTGCCGAAGAAAAACAGAAAATTACCGAAATCGTCGAGCAGCTGCAGGCGATCGTCCGCTCCATCAAGCCGTTGACGACCATTACGGAAGATGAGTACCTGCGGCTTTTGGAACATGATGCAACCAGCTGCTTTGCGGTAGGCATGGGCGCGGAAGCGGTGCTCGAAGTGGTGAAACGTTTAGACCTGGACAAACTCGCTGCACACCTTCGCGAAGAGATACAAGATACCACCGGGCAGCGACATATCAAGGCGACCAAGCGACTGCGGCTGGTGGACGGCATGCGCAAAGCAGGAGCCGTTCCCTCATGGATGATTCTTTCTCAGCTGCCGGTGCTCCCGCCGGATCTGCGGCCGATGGTGCAGCTCACCGGCGGCAGGTTTGCCACAAGCGACCTCAATGATCTCTATCGCCGCGTGATCAACAGGAATAACCGGTTGAAGCATCTTATGGATTTGGGAGCGCCGGAAATTATTCTTCGCAATGAAAAACGGATGCTCCAGGAAGCGGTAGACAGCTTAATTGATGTAACCCAACGGCCTTCTTCCCGGGCGGTGATTGCACCGCTTCGATCGCTGTCGGATATGCTGCGTGGCAAACAAGGGAGGTTCCGGCAAAATCTCTTGGGCAAGCGCGTGGACTATTCAGGGCGGTCCGTGATAGTGGTGGGTCCGGAGCTCAAGCTTACCCAGTGCGGGCTACCCAAGGAAATGGCGCTTGAGATG
>CAYIWI010000046.1:0-6510 GCA_964367065.1 uncultured Gammaproteobacteria bacterium | reverse complement strand
GCCGGCAGTACTGCCGCAAAAAATAGCGGCAACACCGGATAAGAGAGAAAAAATAACGTATGTCCTGCGGCAAATCTGGCAGTAAGGCTACCGGAAATTGCGTACAGAATCGATCCCCACACGCGCACCCATCCGGAAACATTCAGAGTTTTAAGGAACACCCACATGCTCATACCTGCAATGATAGTCAAGAGCACAAACACACGGATATCCCGCTATCAATTCCAAATAAGACCAAGGGAACCATAAATATCGGATTGAGCACCGCAGAAAGCGGATCCGCTACGGTCGGATATCCGAAATCCGCATAAGGAAATGTCAGGGGAATGCTGCCATGCTCACGGATATATTGTGCCACATACCCGTACAGCGGAAGCACCGTGTCATAATCACTGTCCAACCGTAAGGTAAGATGTCGCGCCTGGTAAACAACGGGAAGCACAAAAAGGAGCGCGCCCAGAACGATAAACATAAGTTCTTTTTTCATGCGTTAATATCCCTTCCGCACCTCGTTGGGCGCAAGGAGAATGGGAACCCCTTGTTCAACAAGGTAGCGTGTCCGGCAGGAGGAACACACAATGCCGTGATCGTTTCCGTGCAAAACACCCTGGCATGCGGGACAAACAATCTGCGGTAACAAGCGAGCCACGATCTTTCCCGGAAACACTGTGCGAAGAAACGCCCAATAACTTCGTTTTATTTCTTTGCGAAGTTTTCGCTGTATCCGTCGCCGCATCCAAGCGATAAAAAACTGTATATCTTTAAGAAGTTCCGGTTTCGCAGATCGAAGACGTTTCCACGCTCGTTCATCCAGCGCATGTATCTCATCCTGACTCATTGGTCTCATCACCCGAAGTAAAATCGTCCCCTCCCATTCAAACTGTACATACCACTCACTCTCGTGTTCTTCAAAAAACCTGCGGAACCAAATCTGGTCCGCAACCAACCGGTGAAAAAATCCGCCGAATTGCTCACCTTCTGTTTTTCTTTGTAAGACCAGCGCGTTTCCCTTCTTCCCGCAATACCAATGGTGGATGTCCCAACCGAACACACGTTCCGACGCTGCTGAAGGCACGTCAATATACCCCGCCTTCGCAACTCGTGTCACTTCCGCAAGGAATGCTTTGGGGTCCCCCATGTGTTCTACAATATGCGAACAAATGACGTAATCAAACGTCTTATCGGCAAACGGCAGACGGTATCCGTCTGCTACCACGAACGGCCGGTCGATGACGATATCAAATTCTCCTGCGCGTTCACCGTTGTCATGCACATATCGGTCGCACAGGATATCGGACCGCGGATTCGGATTATTCCCGCTGCCAATCTCCAGCACTAAGTCACCCGGCTTAATCTTCATATAAAAGAAACTTTCTCAAAATCTATTGTTCGAGCTTGTCGAGAATCCTTCAACACATTATCGTGTTAATATGTTAATACGTTGGTATACCGTTTGCGCAAATGCTTTCCAACGAAATGTTTTCGCCCGAAGCGTTGCTTGCTTTGATAAAGCGGCTCTGGTTTTGGTTTCCGCAACGCGTGCAAGTGCCGATGCCAGGTTTGTACTAGCGGAATTTATTCCGCGCTCTTCCACAATAATCCCTCCATCTCCGACTACTTCTTTCATCGCCCCGCGATCAACTGCCACCACCGGAGTGCCTGCGGCCATCGCCTCTGCCGCCGGCAGGCAAAACCCTTCATGCAGCGCTGTTGTTACAAACGCAGTAGCGCCGCGATAATAGTCCAATAACATTTCATCGGGGACAAACCCGAGTTTTCTGATGTTACCGTTTAATTGGTATCGATGGATCGCCGCATCAATTGCCGGATCAGGCCAATAATCCCCGCCGATGAGCAATAAATCATACGGCTTGTTTGCTTTTTTCAAAAACATCGCAAATGCTTCAATAGCCAAGGGTATATCCTTTGCCTTGTTCAAACTCCCGACAAATAGAAAATACGGATGCTTGGTATTTGTGTCATTCCGGACTTGCCTGCCCGCCGAACTGGAGGGATCCGGAGTCCAGTCTTTTAATTCCTCATCTACCCCCGGATAACTCACCGTCACTCTGTCTTTTTCTATACCATACTGATGAAGGATGTCTTTTTTGGAAGCCTGGGAAATGGTCACAATATGATCCGCGCGCGCCACCAGCTCTTGGGTCTGCTTTTTCAGCCGATTCGCGGAAGTTCCATACGCATCCGGATGATACAAAAATCCTAGGTCATAAATAAACCCGATATTGTGCGACGAAGAGTGGGGAAGTGCTTGGGCTAGCCCCAAGAATACATCCACCGGCCGCAATTTCAGTTCGATCGGCAGACGAACAGACATCCACCCTTTTGCCGGCCGCAACACCACATTCGTCATGCGAGGCCCGAACACTTCCATCACTCCCCTCTCAATGACCCGGAAGCTGTACAAACGGTATTGATTAACCGTGTCAAGCGTTGATAACTCTTTAAGTAGATTGAATGTCACGCGCCACACGCCGACCTTTAGCCGTTCATCGGTTATCGATATCGCTCCCGCGTCCACGCCGACAATCATAGTTTTTGTAAATATTCCGCTATTGTTTTTGGCAATCGGACTATTTCATGCAGTTTTACCTGCCACGGTGCAAGTCGCAACACAAACAATAAATGGTTGCGGCTAAGAAACCATTCATGCCGGCGTGAGCCTTTTTCCCAAACGGGATGTTCGATATGAGTGATACCCTTAACTGATAAGTGAACTAATGGAAACCCGTGTCGCCTGGCACGGACAGAAAGATCCGCATCCTCATAATACATAAAATAGGGTTCATAAAAATACCCGACCCGTTCGATCACTTTCCTATGGATCGCCATGCATGCACCGGAAATATACTCCACATTCTTTGTCATCCCGGGCTTGACCCGGGATCCATTTGCTGGCATTATCGTCGTCCACCGCTTCGGGTCAAGTGTCCCTGCAAACGGCCCGGCTATGCCCGCTGGCAATCCCTTTAATCGTTCACACAATTCTTTCACGGCTTCTTTCGTCATCGCTATATCCTGATTAAGGATAACCACCCAATCAGCGCCCCGCTCCATCGCATACCGCATCCCTACATTTGCTCCCCCGCCAAATCCGATGTTTTTGGATGAATTATTTATCACCACCGTTGGCCAACCATCAAGAACTTTCCGCAATGCGCCAAGCGCTTTCTTTTCCGGATGAAACGTAACGACGACAAACCAAATTGACACGCTCCCATTATACCATCCGTGGTATACTCACCCCGTGGCAATTCTGGTTATCGCATCGGTCTTACTTCTTCTCTTTCTCTACATAAGTTTCCATAAGATTACCGTACCCATCCTGTGGATCATAGGCATTGCCATCGTCCTGCGTATTACCATGACGGCATCGTTTGTCACTATTGATAACAACGATACGCGCTATCACCGGGAAATTGCCTCACTTATTCTTCACGGCAACAATGTCTACGATGTAAACGGCGGACCTCGGAGTCCCTATTTACCGCTCCTTGTGTATGCTCAGGCAGGAGCATTACTCCTTGAACAACGGTATGACGTTCCACTTCTTTTTACCCTCAAGCTCCTGTTCTCAGCATTTGACGTGGGCATCGTATGGCTGTTGTACCGTATGACGAAAAATAATCTTCAGGCACCGCTTCTTTATGCCATTAATCCGATTTCCATCCTCATCACCACTGTGCACGGTCAATTTGATATCCCGGCATTATTTTTCTTACTTCTGGCCACGTATCTTCTTCAGAAAAAGAACGAGGCAGCAGCCGCGACCGCTTTCGCTTTTGGCATTGCCTGGAAAACATGGCCGGTTCTTTTTCTTATCCCCTTTATCAAACATGTTAGAAAAAAAAGGTATCTCCTCCTCGTTCTATGTATCCCGCTCGTGCTGGTTCTTTTCTATAGTTACTTCTTTCATGCTCAGCTCCTCACGATTGTCCGGCCACAGGTGACGTTTCGGGGAGGGTTCGGCGCGTGGGGAATCCCCATGATACTCGGCGGCACGCTCCTGGCTCAACTCAATACTGTGAGAATGCTGAAAGTGATGAGTAATCTTGTGCTTTTGGGTATTTTTGCGTACGCCATCAGGATGAAGCCACGCCGTCTGTTGCAGGATCTTTTCCAAATACTCCTGATCTTTTTCATTTTTTCTCCTGCGTTTGGCATACAGTGGACGACGTGGATCGTGCCGTTTCTTATTCTGCTGAAGCCGTCACTCTGGAGGGCACTCGTGGTCGTCTTCACCTCGTGGATTGCCATCGCCCAGGGGAGTTGGATCATGCCGCAACATTCACCCGTTGTACTCAACCTCATGCTCCCCTTGGTGACATTGCACGGCATTATCGGCTGGGCAGCCGTGCTGATACTATTCATCCGCAATAATCGTACTTCCTGAACTATTCGGGCCTACACAACGCGATATGTTGCACACCAAGCACGGTCGGCACAAGAGCTGTCAAACCAAACTGGATTGACTTCGGCACATGCCGAAGAAATCTACCCACAACAGGTAATTGTCCAAAGTCGGCAGTCGGGAGAAGCTTTTCTATGGAAAAGTCGCCCTGTGTCAATATCTGCACCAATGTCTTTTTGGTAAAGAAGTGAACGTGGGTTTCGTCAAGAATACCTCGAGATGTATAGGTAAAATCACCAAGAAGAAGTCGCCAACGTATAGAAACATGCGCAATGTTGGGCGTAGAAAGAATAAGGAGACCATCAGTAGCAAGCCATTGGTGCATATACCGCAGGAGTTGCGCCCGATGCACAAGATGCTCTATCACGTCCAGACATAGCACGACATCAAACGCATGGTTGGGGAACCGGAGCGATGTTGGCTCCTCAAGATCTCCTTCAATAACGTTCTTACAATACCTTCGGGCCGCCTTTGCCGCCACTGGATCGTTTTCCACACCGATCACCGTGCACGATTTTCGGATAAGCTCCCGCGCCATGTAGCCGGTCGCGCAACCAACGTCCAGTACCCGGCTGCCCGGCGGCACCAGATCGAGTGCAATCCTGTGTGCCTCGTATGGTCTGGGGTTAAATTGTGTGTATGTCATGTCCTTTTACCTTCTTCCACGCGGCCAAAAAGTAAGCAAGCGCTACAGACGAAGCAAACATGAGGTGCGCCCGAAACCCCGCCCACCCATCCAAAAACCCCTTACCGCGAAAAAATCCACTCAAAAAAAGTTTAACGAACTCTTCTATTCCTTTAATAATAAGGGAGCCAACGCTACGATGAGTTATTGCAAGTTCGCTGGCGTGAATATGGATATATGGCATAAGGTTGTGAAAGTCAGCAAATGAAGTGTATTTCGGGTGTTGCTGGTAGTGGAGGATATCATATGGTACTGCCCGTGTTTTACCCTTTGGAATCGTTAGTTGCTCGTGCACTGCACCTCTATACTTGTATTCCTTTTTGTTACGAAATAATCTCAACTGGTAATCCGGGTAAAATAACCCATAGCGAAGATATCGCGTAGGAGAAATATAAGTCCGCCGTCGAAACCAATAGCCATCAACCTCTTTATTTTGAATCAGACTCGGCAAGGCATCTCTTAACTCACAGGTAACCTGCTCATCAGAATCTAGCGTAAGTATCCAATCATATCTAACTTTTGAAATTCCAAAATTTTTGACTTCCGAAAAATCATTCCGAAACGGATACTCAAATACTTTTGTTGTAAATTTCTTTACTACTTCAATTGTTCTGTCCGTGCTTCCAGTATCCACAACTACCAATTCATCCCATAATCTTTTCACGCTTTCCAGTGTTTTTTCAATTACCCCCTCTGCATTTTTAGTAATGATCAAAACCGACAATTTCATATATTTATTACGGCTTACTCACATAGATAACAGTTAAGCCACCAATCTTAAATATTATTTCTATCGGTTTTAGAATAATCCATAAAAAATAAAGTGGGACAATGGACAATTTATTCAAAACTCTATTTAAGCTCATAAGGGGAGTAACTTTTTTTTTAATTGTCCCACGAACATTCTCAACAAACTCCCTTGCCGGTTCCCACGTAAATAATCTTTTAATTATGAACCCATTATCTTCCAATATTTTGGATAATACGGTTGGAGAAAAATGTAGAATATGATCAGGGACTGACCACCAATCCCAATTATCACCACACAACAAAGCCATCATACTTCTGTGATTTGGGAGTTGAATCACTAATAGTCCGTTCCTTTTTAATATCCGTCTTATCACTTGCAAATTTTCATTGACCTTTGAATCGTGCTCTAAAACATCAAAACAAGTAATACAGTCAAAAAAGTTATCTTTAAACCTGGCATCCTGAAGAGACGTATGGTAAAAGTTGGCATTTACAGAAGCCCTAGCTATATCTATCGCATTTTGATTCATATCAATACCAAATAGTCTCCATTTGCGTTTCGAGTTTACACGGACTACTTTCAGAAATAATCCAGTACTACATCCTACATCCAGAAGGTTTCCACCAGATTTTTTGTAGCTCTCGA
>CAYIWI010000045.1:2631-6616 GCA_964367065.1 uncultured Gammaproteobacteria bacterium | reverse complement strand
ATTTGGTGGTATACTAATAATTCACAATTGAATAAGACGTTGATGAGGAAAGGCCACGTCGCGTAAAGCTATGCGGCCCTCGAGCCTCGGAGTCTCAAGATCGAAAAAAGCCCCGATACTATCGGGACAAGTAGATCTTATAAATGAGTCAACTGATGTCGCTGTCAAGGCATATACAGCGCCATTTTTAGTCCTTAGGGCTAACAGTTGAGAACAAGGGTGGCACCACGCGCCGAAGGCGCGGACAGTTGACAATTTAATTTGTTACTAGTTCGCTCCGCGACCGTCCCTTTGCGCCTCTTACCCTCTTTAGGGTACGAGGCTCAAGGGGATTTTTTTGTGGAAAAAAATATGAAAAAACTTTGGGAGAAAAACGGCACGCAACATGAAACTGCCGAAGCATACTGCTTTGGAGATACGGCAGTGCTTGACAGCAAACTGATTGTGTATGACGTGTTGGGTTCCATTGCCCATGCCAACATGCTTTCTGCCATTGGTTTGTTGACAGAAAAAGAGTTTTTGAAATTGAAAAAGGCACTGAAGGATATCCTTGAGCTTGCGAGTCAGGGGAAGTTTACCGTGGAATTTGGCGATGAGGATGTTCATACAAAAATTGAAAACTATCTTACCGAAACACTCGGCGATGTGGGGAAAAAGATCCATACCGGACGCTCCAGAAATGATCAGGTATTGGTAGATTTGCGGCTATATACAAAAGACTATGCATTCCAGATTGCCTTTATCACCCTGGAGTTGATAGGGAAGTTTTTCATGTTTGCAAAAAAATATGAATTTGTTCCCATGCCGGGCTATACGCATATGCAGAAGGCTATGCCCTCGTCGGTCGGGATGTGGGCAGGAAGCTTTGCGGAAAGTTTACTTGACGATCTGGAGATCTTAAAAGCAGCGTTTGCGCTCAATGACCAGAATCCTCTTGGATCGGGAGCAGCGTATGGTGTGCCGCTACCCATACAAAGGGATGTAACCTCAAAGCTATTGGGCTTTGCAAAAACGCAAAACAATGCGCTGTATTGCCAAGCTTCTCGGGGCAAGGGGCAGCTTGCCATCATGAGTGCATTGACCCAGATCATGCTGACCATCTCACGGTTTGCCCAAGACGTGCTGCTTTTTACGACATCAGAGTTCCAGTTTTTTACCGTCGCCGCGGATTTGTGTACCGGGTCAAGCATTATGCCGCAGAAAAAGAATCTTGACGTTATGGAGATTGTGAGGGCAAGAACGCATGTAGTCGTAAGCTACGAACAAATGGCTGCATCCATCATCTCTGGATTGCCGTCGGGATACAACGCGGATTTTGGCGAAACCAAAATGCCGTTTATGAACGCCATGGAAACAGTGATTGACACGCTGAAGATTATGAATCTCGTTGTTGATTCACTCTCGCCAAACGTACGCACCCTCAAAGAAGCAACGACGAAGGAGCTGTTTGCGGCGCATGCTGCGTATGTGCTGGTGAAACAGGGTATGCCCTTTAGAGAAGCGTACCAAAAGATTGGTATGACATTGCATACATTGCCCATATTTGATGTGGCGGAAGTGCTTGCGAGCACAAGTCATAGTGGCGGTCCCGGGAATTTGGGGTTATCGAAGGCATCGGCCGAAATGAAAAAGAAAAAGGCGTGGTGGCAAAAGAAGGAAGCGCGCCATAAAGCATGCATAAACCAATTGAAGGGAGGTGAAACAACATGAAGACAAGTACAAAGTATATAAAAGTATCATCGTACGAAGCCAAAAAAGGGGAAGTCAAGAAAGTCCTTCTCCTCTATTCCGGCGGCTTGGACACGAGCGTCATGCTCAAATGGATTACCGATCAATACAAAGCCAAGATTATTACGCTGACATTGGATATCGGCCAGCAGAAAGATGATCTGGCGCTAATCAAAAAGAAGGCGCTTGCCTTCGGCGCGGTAAAGGCAATTACCCTGGATGCAAAAGAAGAGTTTGCCAACGACTTTTTAGCTAAGGGAATCAAGGCAAACGCGTGTTATCAAGGTAATTACCATCTTTCGACACCCATGGGCAGGGCGATTTTGGCAAAAAAAGCCGTTGAGATGGCCGCGATGGTCGGGGCGGATGCTATTGCCCACGGCTGTACGGGTAAAGGCAATGATCAGGTGCGTATCGAAGGATATGCCCTGACACTCAATCCCAAGATTAAAATCATCGCGCCGGTGCGTGAATGGGGGATGGACAGAAACGACGAGATTGCCTATGCCCAAAAATACGGCATCCCGGTACCGGCATCTGTCGATTTTCCCTACAGCGTGGACGACAACATGTGGGGCATGACCTGGGAGGGCGGGGAGATCGAGGATCCGGGGGTGATTTCGCCGATTGAGAAATTCTTAACGACGTACACCCTTGTCCAAAACGCACCCAACGAGCCGGAATTGGTCAAGCTGACCTTTAAAAAGGGTATTCCGGTCGCGTTAAACGGTCAAAAAATGTCGCTTGCTGTCCTTATTGGCAAGCTTAATGGTATTGCAGGCGCTCACGGTGTGGGCGTGGTGCACATGGTGGAAGATAGGCTGGTTGGGGTCAAAGACGTCGGCGTCTACGAGTTGCCGGCAGGGCACGTCATCATCGAGGCACATAAGGCGCTCGAGAAATACGTTTCGACGCAAAAGCTCAATCAGCTTAAAGAGGAAATGGATGTCAAATGGGGCTATTTGTGTTACAGCGCCATGTGGTATGACCCGGTGATGCAATCAATCAATGCGTTGAATGATTTTGTGAACGAAAAGGTAACGGGCGAGGTGACGGTGAAGCTGTTGAAAGGCAAAGCAGATGTTGTGGCGATGAAGTCTCCGTTTGGGTTGGCCTATACGTCATTTACGAATACCGCAGGGTTCACGTTTAACGTAAATGCAAGCGCTGGATTTATCGAAATCTACAGCCTGCAGATGAAGCTGGCTCGCCAGGTGGGGAAGTGAGCATGCCGAGTGTGGGGGTTTCTAGAGCCCCCCGCACCGGCACTAGAAAACCTATGAACCATTTTTTGTCAATTACTGATTTGACGGTGGAAGGGGTGCAACAGATTTTTGCGCTGGCCAAGGCCCTCAAGCGTGAAGTAAAAATGGGGGTCTATCGCGATGCGTTGGCACAGAAAACGCTCGTGATGCTGTTTGAAAAACCGAGCCTGCGCACCCGGCTTTCCTTTGAAGTGGCCATGACGCAGTTAGGCGGACACGCGGTGTACCTAGGTCCTGATGAGGTGGGTTTGGGCACCAGGGAAAGTGTCGCCGACGTTGCGCGGGTTGCATCCTCGATGGGAGACATGCTCCTGGCGCGTGTGTTTGCCCACTCGACTGTTTTTGAGCTGGCAAAGCACGCGGGCGTGCCGGTGATTAACGGATTATCCGATTGGGAACACCCGTGCCAGATACTGGCGGATCTTTTTACCATCAGAGAGTGTAAGAAAAAGATACAGGGATTAAAACTGGCATTCTTAGGTGACGGGGAAAATAACGTCGCGCATTCACTCGTTTTAGCCGGCGTGATACAGGGGATGGACGTGTCTGTTGCCAGCCCCAAAGGGTATGAAGTGAAAGATGAGATTTTTGTGATAGCCGAGCATCTTACTCCTCGCTCGGGAGCGGTCGTTTCCCAAACCAATGATCCGATGGAAGCAGCAGCCGGCGCCGATATCGTCTACACGGACACGTGGGTCAGTATGGGCGATGAAGCGGATCGCGCCACAAGACTTCGGGTGTTTGCCCCGTATCAGGTGAATAGCTGGATGCTTTCCCACGCAAAAGCAGACGCTATTTTTATGCATGATATGCCCTGCTACCGCGGCCGCGAGGTGACGGAAGATGTCATGGACGGAGCCCAGTCGGTCGTGTTTCAACAGGCAGAAAACCGGCTCCATGTGCAAAAAGCCTTATTGTTGTGGCTTTTCGGCAAATCCGATCAGTGAGCGGTGAATAGGCAAAGACGTCGAGTTTTGCTATGATGGAGACAA
>CAYIWI010000045.1:0-2531 GCA_964367065.1 uncultured Gammaproteobacteria bacterium | reverse complement strand
TTTCCAGGGGTGGCGATCGGCGTGGTGGTCGTTGAGACAATGGACAATCGAGGCCACAGTGCGGAGATTCTACAATTGTTGCGAGCCGAGGAAGCGCGGCAAAAGGAACTCCTTACCGGCGTAGAACTCGGGAGCCTGCCGGAGGTTAGTGCGTGGCGGGAGATCTATCGGAAGTTTGGCAGCGACCCGCACGATTTCCGCTCGTCGATTGAGTCCCTGCTTCGCAGGGCACGGGGAGGGAGTAAGCCGTTGCCGCAGATTAACAACTTGGTTGACCTTTACAACTATCTTTCGCTCAAATATCACCTCCCGGCGGGTGCGGAAGACCTGGACAAAGTAAAAGGCGATATTATCCTTGGCTTTTCCGACGGAACAGAGCGGGGAGTGAGCTTAGGAAGCGATACAGAAGAAGCTTGCTATGCAGGCGAAGTGATCTATAAAGATAGAGAAGGATTCATTTGTCGCCGGTGGAATTGGCGCGAGGCGGACCGGACGAAAATTGAGGAAACGACGACACGCACGATTGTCGTCATAGAAAGAGCAGCCGCGGTTCCCGACGATACCTTAACCAGGGCCTTGGATGAAGCAAAAAATCTTATCGAGCGGTATCTTACGGCCCGGTGCAGGGTATATAGCCTCGATGCCGCGAAGCCGGAAATTTTGCTATGATGGAGACAGGGAAAAATATGAAGCAACAGATTGTTGAATTAGTCAAGGAGATTTTAGGTGAGATGGGCGTTCCTGATGTGGTGCCCGAGGTGGAGGTGCCGGAGGATGCCTCACATGGCGATTACTCGACGAATGTGGCGATGACGGTATTGAGAGAACTCAGAACACAGAACTCAATGACCAAATATAAGACGCCGCTGGAATTTGCGGTTGCGATCAAAGAAAAGATCATAAGACATCAGAAGACATCAAAACTCGGGTGGCTGGATCGGGTGGAAGTGGTGCCCCCGGGGTTCATTAATGTGTTTTTAACGGAGGCTAGCCTTATCAGTCGGTTGCAGGAAGTG
Source organism: uncultured Gammaproteobacteria bacterium (assembly GCA_964367065.1). Lineage (GTDB taxonomy): Bacteria > Patescibacteriota > Microgenomatia > UBA10105 > UBA927 > JACREP01. The sequence goes on along the minus strand of CAYIWI010000045.1, from coordinate 1,515 downwards.
CTAAAAGAGAAAGAGCACTACGGGCGGCTACGGGTTGGTTCCCACAGGGGAGGCGGGAAGCAGAAAACCATGGTCGAATTTGCGGACCCTAACCCCTTCAAAGAGTTCCACATCGGGCACCTCAGGAACATCGCATTGGGCGAGAGTTTCTCGCGGATTTTAGAGGCTATAGGCCACGAAGTGCGCCGTGCAAACTACCAGGGAGACGTTGGGATGCATGTGGCGAAGTCCATTTGGGGACTTAGAGAAATATTGTCAGAGAAGCCCGATGTCCTAGTTGCGGCAAATAATCCCCGCGCAAAAGCCGCAGTGTTGGGTCAGGCCTACGCACGCGGGGCACAGGCCTATGAAAAAAGCGAAAAGGATAAACAGGAGATCATGGAGCTGAACAGAAAAATCTATGCTCAGGATCCCACCATTGCGGAGGAATGGAGGGAGGGGAGGCAGATAAGCCTGGATTACTTCGATACGCTCTACGGGCGGCTGGGCACGACGTTCTGGCGCTTTTATTTTGAGAGTGAAGTGGCGCCCATCGGAAAAAAGATTGTGTTTGAGCACATCAAAGACAAGGTATTTGAAGAAAGCGACGGCGCGGTCATTTACCGCGGAGAAAAAGCAGGGCTCCATACGCGCGTGTTTGTGGCTAAAGAGGGCTATGCCACGTATGAGGCGAAAGATATGGGTTTGGCGATTCTCAAGTACAAGGAATATCCGTATGAGCGCTCAATCATCATGACGGGCAACGAGCAGTCGGAGTACTTTAAAGTCATGCTGGCGGCACTGAGAGAAATTCAGCCGGATTTGGAGGCCAAGACGCGGCACATTCCCTTTGGCATGGTGAATCTGACGACCGGCAAAATGAGCAGCCGCACCGGCCAGGTGGTCACGGCGGAGTGGCTCATTGATGAGGCCAAAAAGCGTATCTATATCATTTTACAAAAAAGTGCAACAAAATATACCAAAGTGCAGCAAGATGAGATTGCGGAAAAGGCCGCCGTGGCAGCGGTCAAGTATGCGATGCTCAAAGTCGGGGCTGCCAGCGACATCGCCTTTGACCTCGCGAAATCCGTTTCGTTTGAAGGCGACTCGGGGCCGTACCTGCAGTACACGTACGCGCGGGCCAAAAGCGTGCTGCGGAAAGCGGGGATGGATTATTCTTCGAGCGAGGCGTCATCGCCGAGTCGAGAAGGTATTAAAGAACGTTCTCGACTTCGCTCGAACGATAACGATTCCGTAGCGTCTCTCAATTCCGAAGAGCGTTCGGTCGCCCGCTCAATCGGCCAGTTCCCGGACGTCGTGGCGGCTGCTGCGGCCAATTTCGCGCCCAATACGCTCTGCACCTACCTGTTCCAGCTGGCGCAGGCGTTCAACCTTTTCTATGCGAAACACACGATTCTCGGTTCAAGCGACTCAAGCGAGCGAAGCGATCAAGCGTCCCTGCGTCTCGCCCTCACCGCCGCCACGGCGCAGGTTCTGACAAACGGCCTTTACCTTCTGGGTATCGAGACACTGGAG
>CAYIWI010000044.1:0-6756 GCA_964367065.1 uncultured Gammaproteobacteria bacterium | reverse complement strand
TCTACACTCTTTCCCTACACGACGCTCTTCCGATCTAAAAAAGCATCACTACCGCTAGCGTTGGGTTTGGGATTGCTACGAGTAGTAATGCCTTTTCGTGTCGGAATCGTTCTTATTGGGCAATAAAGAACGATACCTAGTTGTCCACGTTAGCAAGCTTCGTGGTGCTTGTCAAATCAAGAAATGAAGCTAACAAAACAATGTTAGCTTATTTTGGCGCCCCAATTGTATCCTCAGTTTTTTCTCATCATAAATTTTCCCTACAAAATTTTCCCGTCCGTATTTGACAATCTCGATACTTCATCATACAATCTCACGGCAATCATCTTATTGTCAATAATCGAACAGAAAAAGTATACGGCAAAAATTGCTCTTGAGGTGTTTTGTATGGGGAGTTGATAGTTGCACATGAAAATCGCAAAGCGATTTCCAGTATAAAGGCAGGTTTAGAACGTAAAATCGCGCGGAGTTTGTTATTTCGGCGGGGGGTTGATAGTTGGGCAGGCTGTCAACTTCCCATCGAGCGAATGAACGATGCGCGATTTGTACGTTCCGGTCAACTTCCCATAGAAGGCATTTCAGAGCAATTTTTTTGTGGTATGATGGAGAGCAATGAAGCCACGCACAATCAAAATCGGCTTGGATTTTGACGGCGTGGTGGCCTACAGTCCGCTCCGCCTTCTTCGATTGCCGGTGGCTCTTGTAAAGCGCCACGTGTTGGGTATTCATAAGACGCATTTCTGGGTTCCAAAAACTCCGATGGAAAAACAGGTGTGGTCTCTTGCATTTTCTACGAGTGTGTTTCCGGCGCGCGGAACGGCCTTGTTGCGTCAATTCGTTGCTGATGGCGTTATCGAGGCGCATCTCGTGACGGCGCGGTTTTCCTTTATGCAGGATCAATTAGATGATTGGCTTGATCGGAGGGGGATGCGGCAGGTGTTTACGAGTGTGAAGTTAAACAAAAAAAATGAACAGCCGCATCGCTTTAAAGAGCGGATCATCGCGGCAAAACATTTTGATTACTTTATCGAAGATAATTTGGACATCGTGCGGTATTTGTCCGGACGCACAAAAACGAACGTGTTTTGGATTTATAATCTCCTCGATCACTTTACTCCATACCCGCACAAATTCCCGTATCTGGAAAAGGCCCTTACCGCAATTGTCCGGTGATCAATCGGGAGAATTGAGATCGTGTTTTTTGGATATCAAAATACGCAAGAACATCGGGGTAGTGGGTGCGTAGTTTTGAGCGCTTCCGAATAGCCTCTATAACCTTGTTTGCTAAATCTTCGGGGTTTTCTTTTTGAAACAGGAGGCCGTATTGGGTATCTTGTATAAGCGTTCTGGCTCCCGGAATATTCGCAGTGATCGGAATGGCGCCCGATGACGCAGCCTCGGCTTGTACCAGGGGAAATGCATCGCTGCGCGACGGGACAACGATGTAATCGATCGATTGATAAAAGGAGACCAGTTCTGTATCACTGACGAACCCCAATGATTCGATGTATGGCTGGACGCGTTCATACGCAACTGCGTGTTTTTCAAAAAATCGTTCATAGGAGATTTTAAGTTGTCCTGCGTAGACAAAACGGGCATTGGGAATTTTTTTGACAATGGCAGGAATGGCTGCAAATAAAATGTCAAAGCCCTTTTCTTCCACAAACCGTCCGGCAAAGCCAAACAGAAGATATCCATCGCGCTTCATTCGGGCAAGTTTTTTGCGTATCCGATCGTTGGGAGCTGGCTTTGGCAGTGCCAGTGGCAAGGTAAGAGCAGAAAATTTAGAACGGAACAGCTTGAGTATGGGTGAATATTGTCCATAATCGTCATTCCAAGAGGTCACGCGATCGGCCAAAGAGAAGCCAATGAATGAGCAGAAAAAATACACGCCCTCAATGAGGCGATTGATTAGGCCTTTTGGCAGAATAAAGTCTGCCTGATGGAGGATGACGAGTTGTTTGCCAAAAAGTTTTGTGATGATTGCGGCCGGGAGGATGTTTGTGTACGGTGAATTGATCAGAATGGTATCAACGTGAGAAATGATCTTCGCGAGTTTGAACATTGTGCCAACGGAGTAGTGTGCCCGGCTGATGGTCATCTGTGGTTTTTCCCGGAGAACTGTTGCTCCCTGCACGCGTTCTTGTTTTGGCAAATCAGGCCGGAATTGGACCGTCAGAATGGTAAATGCATATTCAGCGCCCAGGTGTTTCAGCAAATAATAGAGGGATTTACAAATTCCCGTCCAATGGGGATAGAAATAGTCAGTCAGGATAAGGACTCTGGGTTTCGCTGCAGATTTTGTCATGGGTTGTTTTGTTTCTGAAAAATAAGCACCTTCGGGTGGTCATAGACAGTGAAGGTTTCATCGGCATAATCGTCAATTACTGATACCCCATGGTGGGGGCAATCACGTACGATATCCGCGTTGATGCCATAGGAAAATCCGGTGACCGGAAGGCAGATACGAAGAAATGGGATAGGAATAATCGGTCGGGACGTAAATTGGGCCACAAGCGCAAATTCGGATTCATTGGAAAAAAGTTTTCGGTAGTATGCATCGGTTTGCGGAAAACGATCTTTTGCTCTTCCGATAGCCCCATACCCCCGATTACTTGAGAGGATAAGATAGTCTGTTTTGGCAAGAATTGTATCCATATGTTGCCATTTTTCCGGCGTATCAGCGTCAAAGACAGGGAGAGTAACGATCGTATATTGATTGCAGGCTTGGTCGGAGAGGCCTGCCTGCGCAGGCAGGCAAAGTGGCAGAGGATCATCCCAGTGCTCCACGGCGATCGTGGCGCCTTTGGGGATATTGTTATAGATCCACTGCGAGGCGGCAATGCGGGTGTTGGGCTGGAGGTAGATGGAGACAAATGCGAATGGCCAGAGGAGTAAGCCGACCAAGCCGACCAATAAACTCCTGCGAAGCAGGATCTCGCTCCGCGAGACAATCCGACCAATGAAGCGCCCAGCAAAGAGGCCGGCGCTGACGGCCAGCATGGGGTAGATGGGGTAAAAATAACGCATAGGCTTGGCAAACTGGATGCCCTGGTAGAAAAATAGCAGCAACACCCAGAGCGTAATCAGTGTTTGTCCATCCAGTTTTTTTCTTTGTATGCATTGTGCCAAGGAGAAAAGGACAGCAGTGACAGCCATTAACCCCAGGGGAAGTCCTAGGCCCCAGATGACTATATCGTTCAGTGGATCAATCAATGGAATAGTCTTGATCCATTGGAGGGCCGGAGGGAAACCAGTTTGGGGATCGTCAAAGCTTTTGAGTTGTCGCCAGTTGGCAAGGATCTTTGGATTAAGTGTGGGATTGACGACGTTGCCGGTTGCAAAGAGATAGGGCTGGCTCAGGCGGACAGTGAGATAGAAAATAGAAAGAAACAGCAAGCCGGAGATCAATAATTGAGTACGATTATGTTTTCCCCTGAGAGCCAGGAGCCAGGCAAATCCGATGATTGGGAAAAAGAGCAGCGCGGAAATTTTTGAAGCCACTGCCAGGCCGAAGGAGAGACCAAGAAGAAGAATGCTGAATGTTGAATGATGAATGCTGAGGAGAAAAAAGAAAGAGAGCGTGAGAAAGAAAGTTACATACGGGTCAACGGTGAAGAAGTGGGAGAGTTGGATCGGGAGGACCATGACGGCGTAGAAAAACATGGCAAGAAGTGAGGTGCGTATTCTGTCATTCCGGCCAAGCCCGGCATGACAATTTAAGGTCAATTTTTTTGTAATGAGAAAAACAAGTGTGAGCGTTCCGAGATCGAAAAGTGCGGAAACCGCGCGTCCCACGAGCGTCAGGTTATTATAGTCGCCGCGGCCGAGGGCTTCCGCAATTGCCTTCACCAAAAACAACGGGAAGGTGCCGTACACGAAAAAGCTAAACCCGGCGTTGTGGGGGTTGAGCGGCGAGCGGGCAGTATCAAAATATTCTCCGATGGTTTTGGGCCATTGGATGCCGTTGGCCACCATGGTCAAAAACCGCTCGTCGGGGTGCAGGTGCTGGTTTTGGTCCCAGTTGATTCCGGTAAACCGGAACGCGGCGGCGATGCCGATGATAAGGAAGAAAAGTCCGATATCGCGTGTGCGCATAGGTTTTAGTAAGAGACTGTGTCTTTATAGTTTGTAAAACAACAAACGGCCGTATGCGTTTTTATACACTATAAATCTTCAGCTTCTTTGTTTTGACAGAGTTCGTCTGTTGCATAGACGGATACCCCGCTCGTTTTGTTCTCATACCGTTTGGGCAATGCATCCCAAAGTTGCCAGTTAGGGATAAGATACCCCTCAGGTTTTGCGGAGAGTTCAACATATGCAATGTTGTGCTGCAAAAGCAACTGGCACGCCTCGATATGGTTTTTTGCTTGGTAAATTTTTATAAGGAGTTTTTCGCGGGCACCTTGATCGTATCCGTAGGACCAGGTAAAGTAACTGTAACCGTTAAAAATCGCCCGTCCCGCCAACGAGGCGGGATGGTAGAACCACGTGCTGTTGGCAACGACGGCGTCTGCCGGCGTTTGGGTGGCGAAAAATTGCGCGTCGGGGTTGGCTCGGATGTCAAGCACAGATCCTTTGGTGTCGTTGAGGATGGGGAAGAAATCAATGAGGCCTGACAACGTTACCAATATTACCAATAAGCAAATACTACCAATACTACCAATGCGGTTCCGTAGGAATTTTGACAGAGAAACAATTGCGTACGCACTGGACATGGTGCCAAGGATGAGAAAGAAATTAAAGAATTTATGGTTGTTGATCATGTCCGGGGAAAGACGGAAAAGATTGGGAAGAAGAAACAGGACGACGAGAGGAACGATGAGGAGTTTTTTGACGGGCCGGGGCGCGAGAGCCAACCCCAGAGGGATAAATAGCACATGGAGGCCGAGGTTGGCAATCCAGAATTTTACGAAGGAGACAGCAGTCACCGGCGCCGGCGCGAGGTAGCCGGGTTGCCAAGTAATAGTGGCGGGAGAAGCTGTTAATCGGGTGAAGAGAAACCAAAAGGGCAGCGCCGTGATGCCGGCGATCAACAAGGGAAGCCGCGAGTCTTTTTTTATGAGAAAAAACCAGAAGAGAAAGAGGACAACAATTCCTGCAGCTGCCTGGTTGGTAAATAGAAGAATGCTGAATAATATACCTATAAGGAAGCCTCTAGTTAAGCTGTCATTCCCGCGAAAGCGGGAATCTATTTTTTTAGACTGGATCCCCGCCTGCGCGGGGACGACAGAAGAAGTCAAGCGGATGACAAGCAATGTAGCGATTATCAGGGCAAAGGAGAGGCCCAGGTGGCGTTGGTTGGTGTAGATGTTCAGATTCCAAAATGCACTCACCAGGCCGCCGTCCCAGGGGCCGAAGGAGGGGAAGCGGGAGTTGGTAATGATGTCCATCGGCGTGTTCAACGAGAGGGGATGCTGTTTGAAAAAATTAACGAAGGACAGCGAGCCGTTGAACAGAAAAAATATAAAGGAGAGGAAGGCCACGCGGGTATCCTTGAACAGTTCTTTTGCCAAGACCCAGATCATCACCATCAAAAAGAAAAATCCGAGTGCACTGGGGATGTTGAGCGCCCAGTCGATGCGTATTCCGGTTTTTTCCAGAAGTCCCACGAGTGCATAAAACAGGAAATGGTAGCGGATCGGCTCGCCGGGGAACAGCGGATATTCAGGGGCTTGACCGTTGAATAGTCGGCTATAATTATCGCCCATCGAGAAGGAGCGGATGAGCGGAATGTGGCTCCCGAAGTCGCTCCAGGCCTTCGTGGCAATTAACATCGAGTTTGTTTTGGCATCATAGGAGAAGGTGCGGACCATGAGGAAGAAGGAAAAAAGGAGGAGAAAAAAGAGGAGAATTGGAAAAAGTTTCTGCCGCATACATTTGTCATTCCCGCGTACGCGGGAATCCAGTGTACGATAGTTTTAGACAATCGTCGGATACAGATCCTGCCAATCGGGATTGGCTGCTTCGATAAGTTTGAGTTTCCATAGTCTATTCCACTGTTTGAGTTGACGTTCTCTCGTTACCATTGTTAATGCTGTATCACATGCTTCGTAGTACACGAGTCGATCCACCATGTACCGTTTTGTGAAACCCCCAACTAGTTTCTGTTTGTGTTCATAGACACGTTTGAGCAGATTATTTGTCGAACCGATGTACAACGTACCATTGCGTTTATTCGTGAGAATATACACAAAGTAGTTCATAGGACTCACTTATTTTACTCTGGATCCTCGCGTACGCGAGGATGACAATTACCGAGATGCATTGATTGCGATTGCGGCGCGTATCCCTAATTCTACCGCATAATTAGTGCCGCGGTCCCAGGGATAGATACTGTCCAGGTTGGCAAGATAGACGCCGGGGATGCCGGTTTCGAGCTTTGGCGCTTTTTGCGAATAGTGGAGTTGATGGACGGGCTGGGCATATAAACCAATGAATGAGAAATGATGAATGATGAATGATGAATAGAAAGTTGGATTCAGGCGCTTGATAAAAGGCAGGAAGACCTTAAGCAGTTGATTCTTGCTCATCGAAAGATATGGGTGGTTATCCGGCAAATAGTTGCCGAAGTAGGTGATGTGGTGGCTGCCATAGTGCTTTTTATCGATCATATTGGTGTGGGCGACGACCGCCAGAAAAGGAAATGAGCGGTCGGTGATGTTGAGCCAGTAAGTGTATTTTAAAATAGGCTCTTTGGTCTCGAGGATCAGCGTTTGGGCGTGAAGATGGGGGATGGACAATGATGAATGATGA
>CAYIWI010000043.1:2923-6763 GCA_964367065.1 uncultured Gammaproteobacteria bacterium | reverse complement strand
GGCCGGCTTTGTCGCCTACGTACCTGGGGGGGCCCCCCCATCGACGGAATAGTAAATCCGACCAATCCGACCAATAAGCCAATCCGACCAATGAAAAAAGGCGCGGGGAGGCGTGCCGTTTCGAAGCTTCGCCACGGCCTTGGCGAAAAAGACTATAGAAATAGAAAGAAGATCTGGACCTTGGCGATGCGAGAACCACGGCATGCCGACCTCAGCGCTTTTCTTTGCCTGGCTCAAATACCTGCCATTGGTAATTGCCGAACACCCAGTCAATAAGCTTGGATGTTTCTCCGAACCGGTCTTTACTGTGCAGTACCACCAGAATCACGTGGTGGCCGCCCCGCTCAACCAGCGTCACGAGGTTTTCCCCGGCTTCTTCCGTCCAACCGGTTTTGACACCTCCCACTCCCGGAATTTTCCCCAGCAGTTGGTTCACATTGCGCAGTGCGTGAAAGTACGTATGTGTAACGTCCGATATGGTAATTTGCGGTATGGCGACCATCTTTGCAATGGTTTTATTGGAAAGGGCAACGCCCGCCAGTCTTGCCAGGTCCATGGGCGTCATTTTGTGACCCGGATCATCATACCCCACCGGATTGGTGAACGTACTTTTGGTTAAATGAAGCGCCTTGGCTTTTTCGTTCATGGCCTCGACGAATTTGCCCACGCCGCCGGGGTAATGCTCGGCCAACGCATACGCCGCGTCATTGCCCGAAGCAATGAGCGTGCCGTAAAGAAGATTTTCCACCGTGATGCGCTCCCCCGGCACCAATCCCATGGTCTGTCCGTCGTTGGTTACGGTTTTAACCGTTACCACGTCATCCGGTTCGTACGCGTCCAGCGCGACCATGGCCGTCAAAATCTTGGTCGTTGACGCCGGGGCCAGCAGTTCTTCTTCATTTCGTTTGTACACATACACACCCGAGTCCACGTCCAGCACTACTATCCCTTCTGCAGTAAACTCCGGTCCCGGATAGATACCGCTCGTGTTCGTGGGGTACGGCGCAGGGGTCGGGACCGCAAACGGTAGTCGGCGGATCGTGGGCCTCGTTTGCCCCGACAGTTGCGTATAAATATTCTGTCCGGGATAAAACAGAAAAAAAACCGCGAGAATTGCCAGGTACAGCACCTTATCCCACGATTTTCCGTATTGAAAAATCACGTGCATGTTGGACATTATTTCTTTTGTGGCACGACCGCGATACCCAGTTCCCGCAGTTGTTCCGGTGTTGCATCGCTTGGCGCTTCCATCACGCTTGTCGTGCCGGACGATGAAGCAGGGAATGCCATGACCTCGCGAATACTGGGCTCACCCAACACTGCCATGAGCAATCGGTCGATGCCGGGAGCAATCCCGCCGTGGGGCGGCACGCCGTAGGTGAAGGCGGTGAGCATGTGACTAAACTGGCGTTTTTGTTCTTTGGTGAATCCGATGAGGTCAAACACCTTTTCTTGAATATTACTCTGATGAATTCTGATGCTTCCGCCGCCCACCTCGAAGCCGTTGAGTACTAAGTCGTGCTGCAGCCCCCGAACCTTCATGGGATCGCTATCCAACAAGGGAATATCGTCCGGGTGCGGAGCAGTGAACATGTGGTGCGACGGCGCAAACTTCGCTTTGCCGCTGCCGTAATAAAAATCCTCTTCAGACTGCTTCGTAAACAGCGGAAAATCGAGGGTCCACGAAAAGGCCAGTTCGTCGGGGTCGTTTTTGTCTTTGCGCAAATCCGGCTTATCCGTGTGGTATTTTTTTATAGCCTCTCCATGGGCAACCCTGGGCCATGGCGACTGAGTGATGTGTTTACCGGGAAACACTTCTTTTACGAGCGTTGTAAACAATTCTTCCGTCAACTGCAAAATGTCTTCCTGGGTCACAAACGACATTTCCAGATCAAGCTGGGTAAACTCGCCATAGGCACGGTCGCGGCGCGGATCTTCATCGCGGAAACACCGCGCAATCTGAAAATAGCGCTCGAGCCCCCCCACCATGAGAAGCTGCTTGTACTGCTGGGGGCTCTGAGGCAACGCATAGAATTTCCCTTTCTGGAGCCGCGAAGGGACCAAAAAATCGCGCGCTCCTTCCGGCGTGGTTTTAGTCAGGATCGGCGTTTCCACCTCCACAAAATCACGGCCCAAAAGGAAGTTACGAATGTATGCCGTCATCTTTGAGTGCAGTTTAAGGTTTCTCGTCATCCGCGGCCGCCGGATATCCAGATACCGGTACTTCATGCGCACTTCTTCGTTAATGTCGTACCCGTCGGTGTCGATGGGAAAGGGAAGCTCGCGGGATTTATTGATGATTTTTAAGGTTTTAACCTCCACCTCAATGGTGCCGGTTGCCAATTTCGGGTTGACCATAGACGCAGGTCGTTCTTTCACGAGGCCCGTGACTTCGATGACGTCTTCGGTTGTAGGGGTCTCGCCTTGTTTACTGACAAGGCGAGACCCTGTCAAAACTAGTTGCACCACACCTGACCGGTCACGGAGATCCAGGAACGTAATTTTGCCGTGGTCGCGGCGGGTATTCACCCACCCCTGGAGGAGCACTTCCTGCCCAACTCTCGCTGTCGTCTCATGTGTAAGCACTCTTTTCATACGTAGTTATTGTTCGAGCGTAGTCGAGAACTATCTTTCAGAACTTCTCGATTCGTCGAAGACTCCTCGCTCGAAGAATATAATTTCATTGTACGTTCCTTTTCCGCTCTTGACAAGCACAAACCGTTTGCTACAATAGGGAGAGGAATTAGGGTTTAGGCCTATGCAAAACGCTAACTGTCACTACATTGCCCTGTTTAATATCCTCCGAACGGAGGGGGGTCGTGTGGTGATGCCGTAAGGGCAACAATTAAAAAATCACACAAACCTCCCAGATAGAAGCGGGAGGTTTTTTGTAAGGGTGAAACTTCACCCGAGCACTTTAACAAGTTAAGTTTTTGGGTGGGTGATGAGGATATCTCCTTAGCTGTGGTGTCTTTCTCATCCACCCAAAATTTTTTGGGAGGAAATCCAAGAGGAGAAAAACAGATGAACACCGGACCGCCGTAATAAAAGCTTTTGCTTCAAGATTGCAACCTTAAAGCGTCCCCAGACCCCAGAGGAGAATCTAATGTGCCAACCAATCATGGAAGTCGAGGATCCAGTGACAGGACAATGGAGAAAGACGTGCCCCGAGCACCCCGATCAAATCCTTAGGCAGGGTGTGGGCTGTCCAGTCTGCGGCTTCGGCACCAAGCCAGGTCAAAAAGTCCGTCAAACGAGACGGATGCACCAGGCCCAACCGCCAATGCCGACCGAATCTCCCTCTCCCGCCGCCTAAGCAACTGGAGACCCAGCACCGTCCGACACTTTGGTGCTGGGTCTCTCCCGAGGGGTTATTCTTCGAGCAAGTGATCGAAAGATCACGAGTCGAGAAGTTCATCCTGAGTCTTTCCGAAGGATTCTCGACAAGCTCGAACAATAATTTTTCTCCTCCCAACCCAGGGAATTTAAAAGATCGAGCACAATTGCGTGCTCCCCCTCTTTTTTATTCCCTGCCGCGCCGCGAAACACCGTTTTTGATGGAGCCAATAACTCTTTATTGACTCCTGTCAATCCGGGTGTTTCGCGGTTTGCAAAATCAAATATCCCCGTATTCATCGGCAAAGGAGCGCCGACACCATGCGGGGATTTTTGATGGCTGCTTAGCGAACGAGGGCTTCCGAGTAAGTTTAGCAGCCGATCAATCCCGTAGACATGCTCTTGCGACGCGATCCGCCAGCTGGCGGATCGGGAGCAAGGAAGTGTTCTACTGGGATTGGTGTCTCAAATATGAATGTCCTTCACCTTCAGCTGCAATTTTTT
>CAYIWI010000043.1:0-2823 GCA_964367065.1 uncultured Gammaproteobacteria bacterium | reverse complement strand
GCGGGAATGACAGCAGAAATATCAGGAGATGTAACACGCAACTTAAGGTGCTTGCCTTCCTTCCCCACTAACCGGGCATCGTCGATGGTAACCCTGCGCGTCGCAAACACCGGCTCGGGGTTGCCGAAGCCGAACGGCTCAAAATCACGCAGGTTCTGCCACAATTCTTCCGTTGCCAGCTCAAGCGGAATTTCGGCATCGATCCGAAGGACGCGCGTGAGTTTTTCTTCATCCAGCTCCTTGTCCGCAATTTTTTCCAAACGATCTTGCAGCACGCTTAAGTGTTTTGTTTCGACCGTAAACCCTGCAGCCATCGGGTGCCCACCCACGTCCACCAGAATGTCGCTGCAGGAGCGAATCGCCTCGACTATATTGAAGCCGTTAATGGAACGTGCCGAAGCCTTTGAGATCATTTCGCCCTTGGCGACCACGATCGCCGGACGGTAAAACTCTTCAACTATTTTTCCCGCCACTAACCCGATGACCCCTTGGTTGTAGGATTCGTGAACGACGAACAATAATTTTCTCAAGGCGAGGCCTTTTAAAACACCTAATGCATGCGTCACTGTTTCTTCTGTAAGCTTTTGCCGTTCTTTGTTGGTTAAACCCAATTTTTGAGCAAGAAGCTGAGCCTTCTCTTTCTGTTTTGTACAAAGAAGCCGCAGCGCATCCAACGCATGTTCAATGCGACCCATGGCGTTGAGCCTAGGTGCCAACATGTGCGACACGTCATACGTTCCCAAGCTTCCTTTCACCAGTCCGGCATCGGCAATAAGAGCTTCCAGACCCACGCGGTTCGTTCCATTGAGTGCCGCAAGCCCGTACTTGGCAATCGCGCGGTTGGGCCCAACCAAGGGCACCATATCCGCGATGGTGCCGATGGCGGCAAGAGCGATTAACTCATCGTGATATGTGACACGTGACATGTAATACGCTTTAAGAAGTTCTTTTGCCACAAACCACGCCACCCCGGCGCCGGAGAGCTGGGTTGTGTGGACGATAAGGGAGTCCGGAAGCTTCCTTGGCTTGACGTGGTGGTCGGTGACGATGACGTCTATCCCCTGCTTTTTTGCGTACTCGACTTTCTCCCATCCGGTAATCCCGTGATCGACAGTAATCATTAACGTCGGATCATACTGCTGCCGTACCGCGTCAATTCCCTTGATTGATAACCCGTATCCTTCCTCCACTCGATGGGGAATGTAGGGCATGACGGTTGCCCCCAGACGGTGGAGCGTTTCCCACATGATGGCACCGGCCGTGATACCATCGGCATCATAATCGGCGTAAACAACAATAGATTCTTTCTTTTCAATGGCTTTTTTGATCCGAGCGATCGCCTTAACTAATTGACGTTTCTCAATCTTCACATCATTTGGGGTTAACGTATACGGATCTGGGGGCTTTAGAAATTTCTCAATTTCTATTTTTGTCTTGAGTCCTCTATTCTTAAGCAATACCGCAATAATGTCTTCAATTTGGCATTTGGCATTTGGCATTTGGCATTGATGTGAGATATCCCACTTCTTCATAAAATTTCTTTATTGTTCGAGCGTAGTCGAGAACTATCCTGATAACTTCTCGACTCGGTCGTTGAACTCCCTCGCTCGAAGAATAGTTGCTCCTGCTATAATATCAGTAATGATCAATCTTCCACAACCAGCGCAGACAATCATCGACACCCTCAAAAAGGGCGGATTCGAGGCATATGCCGTCGGCGGATCCGTGCGGGATCTTCTCATGGGGAAATCAACCAAAGGTTGGGACTTTACTACCAACGCCATACCCGAACAAATCCTTAAGCTATTCCCCGACAGTTTTTACGACAATCAATTCGGGACCGTTGGAATCAAAATCTACAAATCTACAAAGGAAAAAGAACTTCAAGACGTTTATGAAATTACAACCTACAGAAACGAAAAAGGGTACGCGGATCACCGCCACCCCGACATCATTTCATGGGGAAAAACGATCGGGGAAGATCTTTCGCGCCGCGATTTTACTATTAACGCGATTGCTTTTGATGGCAAAACCATTATTGATCCCTTCGACGGACAGGGAGATATCAAACAAAAACGCATCAAGGCCGTGGGCGACCCGGCCATGCGATTTGCCGAAGATGCGCTGCGCATGATGCGTGCCATCCGCATTGCTGCCGAACTGGGATTTATCATCGACGAAAAAACTGCCGCTGCCATAACATCCAACGCGGCGCTTCTCACAAAAATTTCCGTTGAGCGCGTACGCGATGAACTGTTTCGACTGATTTCCGCGCCGCATGCTGCAGACGCGGTGCTCGTGTTAAAAAATACCGGACTGTTACACCTCATCATTCCTGAACTCGAAGAGGCCTTTGGCACTGCCCAAAAAAGTCCTTTACGGCATCATATCTATGACGTGGGTACGCATTCGGTCATGGCCGTCAAATACTGCCCGTCATCCGATCCGCTGGTGCGGTTGGCAACTCTTCTCCATGACATCGGCAAACCCAAAACATTTCATAAGGACGCGTCAGAGCTCATCACCTTTTATAACCATGAAGTCGTCGGCACGCACATGGTCCGGATCATTGCCCAGAGACTCCGGCTTTCGCGCCACCAATCCGAAAAACTTCTTACTCTTATCCGCTGGCACCAGTTCTCGGTGGATGAACGGCAAACCGATGCGGCCATCAGGCGTTTTATCCGAAGGGTCGGAAAAGACAATCTGCCGGACATGCTTGCCCTTCGTATCGGTGACCGCCTGGGCGGCGGGGCGCGGGAAACATCCTGGAGGCTCGAGCTGTTTAAGAAACGCCTCGAAGAAGTTCAAAAACAGCCCTTC
>CAYIWI010000042.1:2518-6867 GCA_964367065.1 uncultured Gammaproteobacteria bacterium | reverse complement strand
TCAACAACAGCAGCCGCTGTCTCATCACACGAGGTCTCAATTGCGAGGATTCTCATGTCGATATTCTACTCAAGCCCCAGAAGTTTTGCCAGTTGGGAAGTGGAAGGGGTATGGATTTTGGGGATGACGACGAGTTGGGCACCCACAATGGTTGCCTGCAGCTGTTTTTTGGCAAGGATGGGATCTCCTTCGGTTACGGCAATCACAGCTGGGGAAAGTTTTGTTACAAAATTAAAATATTCCTGATCAGTTGTCATCGGCGGAAGTTCAATAACCTCGTCAACAAACGAGAGCGCTTCAAGCATTTCCTGGCGTTGCGGTTGGGTGTGGATGGGCCGGTGTTCGTTTTTCAGCCGCCGCACGTTTTCATCTGACTCCAAGGCAACCACAAGATGATCTCCCAGCGCCTTTGCCTGTTTCAAAAACGAGATATGGCCAAAGTGGAGGATATCGAAACACCCACCCACCAGCACCTTTTTCATATTGGTCAAATTAGTCTAATTGGTCTCATTAGTCAAATTACTGCGCGGTGCCGCGCAGGTACACTGCCTGCCAGGGTCGAAAATTAGATGTAAAGACCTGATCCTGTAGCACGTCGTTGTCTTTCGTGACTTTGTACCGGAACGATGTGTTGGCGCCCCACGCGGCAAAGTCAACTTGTTTCACGACCCCCGCGGGGAGGGTCGGATCGTCCTGATACAAATCCGGCGGCGGCGGGGTGATGCCCCACACCTGGTGATTAAGGATCTCTGCGCGGCGGCCGTCTCCGGTCCCGTACAGGTCAAAGGCAAGCGTCATGCGCTGGGTATCGATGGAAGCTTGTATCAGGATGTAGCCGGGTGTATCGTTTTTAATCTTGAGATCCACCGTCGGTCCGAAGACCGTGGCATCAAGGCCCGGCTTGTATCCGCCTTCTTCGTAGTAGTGGACGCGGTATGCATGTGCCCGGCGTTCGATGATGGGAAGACCGGCGTTAAGCGCCGCCCGGAAAAGCGTGGTGGACACTTGACACACGCCGCCGCCGTCACCAAGCACCGTGCGGCCTTCCTTTATAATATAGGCGGATTGGTAGCCGGTGGCGGCGGAAATATCCCCCACGGCATCATTGAATGAAAATGTTTGTCCGGGCTTGATGAGTATTCCATTGATGCGTGATGCAGCAAGAACGACGTTGTGTACCCTTCCCGCAATCGAGCCGCGAAACTCCGAATACCCGCGGCCGATGCGCTCCTTAATGCCAAAGGCATTAACGCGGTCAGTCGTGAGTGTTGGTTTTATGATTTCCACCGGAACCGGAATAACGATCGTTGACTCCTGCGAGGCGGGGATGGCGGGGAGCAAGTTGGCAAAACGGCGTTTTGCTTCTTCGCGATTTACCCGTCTGCCGTCCCGCGAGGGTCGAAACGCCGTAACTTTGCCGTCTTTAAACTGAAAGAGTGCATCCTGAACCGGTATATCAAGGCGTTGGGCAATCATTTCCATGGCGGTATCCAATACGTCCGTGTTCCACCGAAAATACGGCGTGAGGGGAACTGTTTTTTTAATAAATTTTGTATACAGGTTGCTTAACGCGTATTGTGACCGGCCGACCAGATATGCCTGGGTGGCAGAAAGCGTCGCGTCGTAGCCCAGATCCAGCTGCTGGGCAGAGACCGTTGCAATCGTTCCGTCAAAACGGAATTCAAATTGTTTACTTGTGAACGGTTCATTGCGGGTCTGCCAGTAATCGATGACATCGAGTGGAGTTTTGCCGCCGAATGGCACATCACCGATAACAACATTGGGATAAATTTTATTGCGGTATGCGGATTCAAAGAGTCCGAAGGCAATGAAAAAAAAGAAAAAGATGGTTAAGGCACCCCAGCTTATGCCGGAGAGCCATTCGTGCCATCTCTTGTTCTTTGTGCTTACCATGATATGATGAAATAGCAAATACCCTTGGTATAGTGTACCGTATGGATGAGCCTAATACCAACCCTCTTTCCGGCAGCGGCGTTGTGCCGCAAGCGACTGTTGCTCCGCCTGCGCCGGCCGCCACTTCAGAAACGTTTGTCGTTCCTGCGCAGCCAGTCCCCGCAGAGAGCCCGTTTATTCCCCAGGGGGTGAGCAACCCGCCCTCTGTTTCCCGGCCAAGTATGTTGCCGCGACGGATTCTGATGTTCTCGGTGTTTGCGTTTTTGCTTATCGGGCTTATTGTGTTGGGGCGGTTTGTCTTCGGATTAGTAAGCGGCGCAAGTGCCGTCACCCTGTCGTACTGGGGGTTGTGGGAAAATGATGCAATTATCCGTCCGATTATTGCTGATTTCGAAGCTTCGCATTCCAAGATTAAAGTAACATATGTGAAGCAATCGCATCGGCAGTACCGCGAGCGGGTGCAAGCTGCAATTGCGCGCGGCGAAGGACCGGATGTCTTTCGATTTCACAATACCTGGGTTCCGATGCTGCGCGATGAACTGAGTTCCGTACCTGCCAAAATCATGTCAACAGCGCAATTTAGTCAAACATTCTATCCTGTGGCTTCCGCTGACCTTGTGGGCGGTCAGACGATTTACGGCTTGCCGCTTATGATTGACGGGTTGGGTCTTTACTATAATGAAGATCTGTTTGCCGCAGCCGGTGCCAGTGTGCCGGCCACATGGGAAGATGTGCTCAATGTTGTGCCGAAGTTAACGGTAAAAAACGGTTCGAGCATCGCGACTTCTGCCATTGCCTTGGGAACCACCGGAAATGTGGAACACGCAAGCGATATTTTGGCCACCATGATGATGCAAAACGGCGTCAATTTGCGGGAACCCACCGGGACGCCTGCGGAAGAAGCATTGATATTTTATCGCAAGTTTGCCGATCCGGTGGACCCGGTGTACACCTGGAACGAGACGCTGGATAATTCCGTCTACGCATTTGCCATGGGGAAAGTCGCCATGATGTTGGCCCCTTCGTGGCGCGCATTTGAGGTCAAACAGATCAACCCTGCGCTTCGGTTTAAAATTGCGCCCATTCCGCAACTTCCCGGCAATACCGTCACGTGGGCATCGTACTGGGTGGAGGGAGTGAATGCGAAGTCCAAATACCAGAAACAGGCATGGGAGTTTGTTGCCTATCTTACGGGCAAGCAGGCGGCAAGCAAGTTATATACCGAAGCGGCAAAAACCCGGCTGTTCGGAGAACCGTATGGCCGCGTCGATATGACTAGCGGCGTTGCCGAAGATCCGTATGTGGGAGCGTTTATCAAACAAGCACCTAATGCGAAATCATTTCCTCTGGCGTCCCGCACGTTTGATAACGGAATCAATGACAAACTTATTACGTATCTTCTGGACGCCGTCAACGGGGTTGCGCAGGGGTCTGCTCCTTCAGCGGCACTCCAAACAGCGGCAGCCGGATTTCGCCAGGTTTTGGGAAGTTACGGTCTTTCTTCAAGCGCTGCCCCGCCACGATGAAACGCATGCAATGGACATACTCGGACGCCACAGCGCTAGCCGTGGCATACGCCGATATTTTTGATTACCCGTTGACGGAAGAAGAGCTCATTCGGTGGATGCCGTTCAAAAAGTTTATTCATCACCTGACGGCGGACGGCGCCGCATATTATTCATTGCGCTCCGTCAGAGGTCTTATTGCGGTGAGAAAGAAGCGGGCGGCATGGTCGTCAGGCAAATGGATCCGTGCAGCACGCATTGCACGACTCTTGCGGGTTATTCCGACCATTCGACTGGTCGGGGTCACCGGCGGATTGGCCATGAACAACGCCAAACAAGAGGATGATATTGATTTGTTTTTTGTCGTATCATCCGGCACGTTGTGGGCGACGCGATTTCTGGTCACAATTATTGTGGAGATATTTGGTATTCGCCGGAAACCAGCAGATACTACATTTGCCGACAAAATTTGCTTGAATATGTTTATGAGCGAACGTGCGCTTGCATTACCTCAAAAGGAGCGGGATATGTTTTCGGCACACGAGGTGCTGCAGATGGTGCCGCTGTGGGAGCGGGATGGAACGTATCGGAAATTTTTGCGAGCAAACCAATGGGTGAAAGACTTTCTTCCCAATGCATGGGAGGAAAAATGCCGAATGTTGAATGTCGAATATCGAATGAAGAGAAGCAAGAAGAGAGAAAATTTATTTGGCATTTGGCATTTGGCATTTGGCATTCTCGAGCCACTCGCTCGAGTAGTCCAGTTGTGGTACATGAAGAAGCGCCGAACGAACGAGATTGTCTCCGGTTCCGTCATCCGTTTTCATCCGCGGGATGCGCGTGTGTGGGTGAAACAAGCATTAGCCAGGCGCCTGGGCCGTTTGAATATCCCCCTTGACAAGATTTTCTATGGACGTTAAAATAGCAGTC
>CAYIWI010000042.1:0-2418 GCA_964367065.1 uncultured Gammaproteobacteria bacterium | reverse complement strand
TGGAGAAGAATGGATGATTGTGGAACAAAAAGATATTTTAGCAATTGTTGAGTAAAAGGAGGAAATCTATGGCAAAACAAATTAAATTTTCCGAAGATGCGCGACAGGCACTTATCCGCGGTGTCAATATTTTGGCTAAGGCTGTAGTTACCACACTTGGGCCCAAAGGGAGGAATGTGGCGCTTGATAAAAAATGGGGCGCTCCCAACGTGGTGCACGACGGCGTGACCGTGGCCAAAGAAATAGAACTTGAGGATCCGTTTGAAAACATGGGCGCACAACTCGTGAAGGAAGCGGCCAGCAAAACCAACGACGTGGCAGGAGACGGAACCACGACCTCGACCCTTCTGGCCCAGGCCATCGTCAATGCCGGATTTAAAAACGTCACGGCCGGCGCCAACCCCATGATTTTAAAAGTGGGGATGGAAAAGGGAGTCGAGGTAGTTGTTGCCGAGATTAAAAAAATGGCAAAGACGGTGAAAGATGTGGACATTGCCAAGGTCGCGACTATTTCCGCACAAGATGAAAAAATTGGCGCGTTGATTGCCGAGGCGCTTACCAAGGTCGGTAAAGACGGCGTGGTGACAGTGGAAGAAGGCAAGGGTCTGGAGATGAGCATTGATTACAAAGAAGGGATGGAGTTTGACAAAGGATACGCAAGTCCTTACTTTGTGACGATTCCGGACAAAATGGAAGCGGAGATTGAGGATGCATATATTCTTATCACTGACAAAAAGATTTCGGCGATTGCCGACCTTTTGCCGTTTTTGGAAGGCTTCATCAAAGTTTCCAAGAACCTGGTTATTATCGCTGATGAGATAGAAGGTGAAGCGCTGGCGACCTTAGTGGTCAACAAACTGCGCGGAACGTTCAACATTTTGGCAGTGAAGGCGCCGGGATTTGGTGACCGCCGACGCGCCATGTTGGATGACATTGCGGTTTTGACCGGCGGGACGGTGATTTCTGAAGATACGGGCCGCAAACTCGAGAACGTCAAAGTTGAAGACTGCGGACGGGCAGACAAAGTCTGGGCAGACAAAGAGAACTGCCGGATCATCGGCGGCAAAGGAACAGCCGCGGCACTCAAAGCCCGGATTGCGCAGATCCGTCGGGAACTTGACGAAACGACCAGCGACTTTGACCGCGAAAAGCTGGCTGAGCGTTTGGCCAAACTTTCCGGCGGCGTCGCAGTCATCAATGTGGGAGCGGCCACGGAGATTGAACTGAAAGACAAAAAAGAGCGCGTCAACGACGCAGTGGCAGCCACCAAAGCGGCTTTGGAGGAAGGCATCGTGCCGGGCGGCGGCGTTGCCCTCATTCGAGCACGGCAGTCACTACTGAAACTTCGGGAGACCTTGACGACCGTCGATGAAAAGGTGGGTCTTGATATTCTCTATAAAGCACTTGGGGAACCAACGCGTTGGATTGCAAAAAATGCCGGAGCAGATGACGGGTGGGTACTTAAGACCATCGAGGAATCCAAGCTCGCCGACTTCGGATTTGACGCGATGGATTTGACGTTTAAGTCCATGCTCAGCGCAGGCATACTTGATCCGGCCAAAGTTACCCGCACCGCGGTGCAAAATGCGGTGTCCGTGGGTATGATGGTGCTGACAACCGAAGCTCTCATTACCGACCTTCCGGAAAAGAAGGAAGCACCTGCCGGTGGCGGCATGCCCGGAGGCATGGGCGGGATGGATTACTAATAAGTGGTATAATCCTGCCAGTATGCCGCAAAAGCTCGCTTCTGTGATTGTGCTCAAGCCCGGATATGCCCGGTGGGAAGGATATGCAAGCCAACGGGCGTGCGGCACAATTACCCTTATCCAATCCACAAAGAAGTGCATGGTAGACCTGGGAACCGCGCAGGATAAGGAAGTGATCCTCAAACAACTCAAAGCGCACGGGTTTACGCCGGAAGACATCGATACGGTCATCCTGACCCATTCGGATGTCGATCACATCGGAAATATGAATCTATTCCCCGATGCCACGTTCATAGGTGGAAATGACGTAATTCAGGGGGATTTATTCAAGGAGTTTTTCAAAGAAACCTATATTGTTGATGAAAATGTTTCTATCATTCATACGCCAGGGCACGACAACAGAAGCATCACGGTTTTAGTCAAAACGGCAAAGGGTACAGTTGCCATCACCGGTGATTTGTTTGAGTATGATAAAGACTGGGTGACGACGGATACCTCGGAAGCGTGGGAGCCGTGGAGCCAGGACAAGGAATTGCAGGAGAAAAGCCGGGCCAAGATCTGGAAGATAGCCGACTCCATCGTCCCCGGCCATGGAGATATATTTAAGGTAGATAAAACTGTTGATTTGGGAAAAATATGACAGACATGATCCTTGTCTATGTGACGTGTGCGAGCGTTGGGGAGGCAAAAAAGATCGGAAAACATCTGCTCA
>CAYIWI010000041.1:0-6883 GCA_964367065.1 uncultured Gammaproteobacteria bacterium | reverse complement strand
TCAGCACGCGCGATTTTGCGATTGCTCCGCAATCGCCCTTTAGTGGATTATATCAGGAAACTAACAACCCAGAATTGCTTTTTTAATAGCGTCCTTTGTGAATGGATCACTATCATCAGATTCAGCACGACAATCGACTGATTTTCCACATAAATCAGA
This sequence comes from uncultured Gammaproteobacteria bacterium, assembly GCA_964367065.1. Classification (GTDB taxonomy): domain Bacteria; phylum Patescibacteriota; class Microgenomatia; order UBA10105; family UBA927; genus JACREP01. The sequence continues at coordinate 6,724 of CAYIWI010000041.1, read as the reverse complement.
GCACTCGCCACAAGAACTGGTGTTTGTTTTGGAGAAAATATCTTTTCCGTTCAGAAAAATTGAAGGAGAAACAACTTTCCCAAACCCTTCAACATATTCCTCATGATCTCTTAATTTGTGTTTGACAACTTTTACCTTTGCCCCTAATTCGTCTATTGCATCTTGAAGATTACCATCAGTAATCTTGCATCTTTCACAAGATTGCATATCAAAATAGAAAAAATCTACTCTTTGCATATTTTTACCTCCCTATTTAGGCTCATTCCTTCAAAGTTGCAGAAGAAATCCCCGCAACATTTGGAAAACCATTTTTTGTTTATAGAATATATGACACTATTTCCCTTTTTATCCGCTTGCACCAATCCAGCATTTTTTAGAACGGAAAGATGACCGGAAGTGTTTGGTTGAGATAACCCTGCTGACTCTGATATCTCATTTACAGATAAACTTTTCTTTTCTAGCAGAAGAAGTATTTTCTGGCGAGATTCATCTGAAATCGCCTGGAAAAATTTGACGTACTGACCTATATTTTTTGGGAAAGACTGTTTGTTCATGATCATAGTATATAACTGTATAATTATATAGTCAAGTATCAATTTAGGGCTGTCAAATATAGGTATTATTTGCTATATTGGATTTAGATTCAACAATTTAGAAACTTAGTTTGTAATAGTTATGAAAGCTCTTTAAAATTTTGCATTTTTCTTTGTTCCGCCTTCGGCGGAACGTTCGAGCCGACTTTTTGCGAGGCCGCAGGCCGAGCAATGGGGAACACAGGGGGTGAGATTGCGTTGTTTAACGCCCAATGGTACACTGCTATCATGAACAAACACTTAATCTCTCTGCCAACGGTATACCCAGCGGAAATCGCCCACAAAGGCGAAGAGATTTACCAAAAGATAGGCAAACAGATAGAAAAAAAATACCTGGGCGATTTTGTGGCTATCGAGGTCGAATCGGGAAAATATTTTCTCGGGCAAACCCAAGTCGAAGCCATTGAAAAAGCCAAAAAACATTTTCCGGCAAAAATCTTTTACTTAATGAAAATTGGATTCCCTGCAGCCGTAACTTTTTCCGGATATCAACGGCCCCTCTCGTATGGAAACGTTCTTTGACGTACGAAAACACCCTAAAATTCTACTTACAGTTGTCGGTGCTAGAAAAAGTAGTTCGCTGGAAGCGATTTTAGATACCGGCTTTGATGGCTATCTTTCTTTACCAATTAATGTCGCTATTACATTGGGAATCGAACTTACCGCCATTATTCCGGTGGAATATGCTGATGGAAGAAGAAGCCAAGAGTTGGTATTCTCTGTAAGAGTCGACTTTGACGGAAAGCAAGAAATGGTTCCCGCAACGCTCACAGCCGGGGCAGAAGCGCTGGCCGGAACGGTCCTACTGGCAAGATACGAATTACTGATTAACTTTCCCCGACAAAAGATAACGCTTCGGAAGGCTTGATGCGGTTTTCAGGTAAAATTCTTGAATTTTCCCTTTGTCCCGCTTAGCGGGACGGAGGCAGCCTACGTTCCTCAGGGTAAAGGCGCAGCCAGCGCTGCCCCTACCTTTTCTGCGATTTCCAAAATAGTGAGCGCGCAGAGATTCGAACTCTGAACCGATTGCTTAAGAGGCAATTGCTCTACCGTTGAGCTACGCGCCCTGTAAATTTGAGGCCACACTAAAAATTTTGCAAATTTACTTCATAAATTTATTGAAATCAAAGATTTCTGCGAAATTTTCAGTGTGAATCCGTAAGCGGATTACCTCAAATTTACAGGGTAAACCCTTTTGATTTTTCTATAAGTTTTAATTTATATGCTCTTCCCCAATTTTTAATCGCTCTTTCGCGTTTCGTTGCTTTTCCCCTCGTAATAAATCGTTCATGATAAACAATTTGAACTGGTCTTTTGTTGCGCAGCGACTTTGCTCCGCGTGCGTTATCTAGATTATGTTCCCGTTCCCTTCTTTGCGTGTTTGTTGTAATGCCTGTATACAGCGTTCCGTCATTGCATCTTGCGATATATACATACCACATATTCTGCGCGCCTGGGAGGAATTGAACCTCCGACCCTCTGTTCCGAAGACAGATGCTCTAATCCGCTGAGCTACAGGCGCAAACCAAGGAAAATTATACCAGACAACGGCGTCAGAAGCGAGAAATCAGATAATTTGATATAATCCACCCATGTCGATTGTTGACATCGACATAACGTGCATATGAGTGATGAAATCCTCCTTTGTTTTTGTTCGGGCAATACAGACATAGGGCCTATTAGAACCTGCCGGTGGAGAAATATTGCAGGCGTTGAAGATGTTGACAAGAGCAGCATGGGAAATGGTGACTGGGGAATGACACTGTATACCTGCGAACATGGAAAAAAAGCGTCGTGCGAGTCGGGCGTATGTCCGGTGCCGGAGCTGGATGCGTTAGTCAACGTAGCGTCGGCACCATCTGATTAAATAATCTCTTCTTTTTTGATCCTTATGAAGCGGATCCATTCTTCGGCTACTTCAAAGATCACCTTGAGCGGTGCCTCCAGAATGAAGTCAAACAGGAAGATGAATATGTTGATTTTGGCAATTTCCCGCGAGAGCACGTGTCCGACGCGCAGGATAGGAAGGAAGAAAAAGTCCACCATCGGTGCAAGGAATCCCTGGCGTTCGACCATCTCGTACTCGCGGGCTGCGGCCCGGATGCGGTAGGCGAAAAACGACACGAGCGTGACGAAAAAGACGAAGATAATCTGGCTTGCGATGTTAAACTGCAGTTTGGTGAGGATGAAGCTTATGAGCCCGAAGGAAATAAGGAACGTGGCAAGGTAGAAGACGGAGAAAACCGCTGTTAATATCGGCCGACGGTTTGGGGCGCCGGGGGCAAACACATCATTTTCGGCTTTCAACTCGTCAAAGCGGTAGATAATTTTTTTGATGCGCTCGATGAGCCGGCGCGTATTGTCCGCACCGGGCACGGAAATAAATCCGGCAACCAGAAACAGCAGGATGGGCGGAAAGACCGTATTGATGCCCAGAGACAGATAACTGACGCGCTTGGCAATATAGAGATCAAAGGGAGCTTCAAGTGCCAGGGCAAAGAGCATTTTGGTGAGAAATATATAAATAATGCTGCGGACAATGGCACGGCGCACTTTGGTGCCGATTTCGTGGTACCTGCGGTCTGCGAGTTCTGCGAGTTTGGTGTCGAATTCTTCCGGCTTATCCATAACTCCCCGTGCTTTATCCCCTACTTCCAAAAAGAAATCGCGGATCAAAAGGAACGGCGGTGTGTGGCGGCGAATGTAGCGGGACAGCGGTTCACCCAAGGGATCACGGAGGCTTTGCTGTACCGCGGTAAGGTTTTGCAGGAACGACGGGACCAGCGGCGTAGGATCATTCTTTTGAGTAAACCAGCCCGGCTCGACCATTTTTAACAGATGAAACACGATGAGCGCTTCATCCGCGCCGTTGTAAGCGCGCTCAATGGCGATATACGTTTGAATGTTGATGAACCGCTCGTCTGCTCCGGGGATGGTAATGTTGGGTTGGATGGCCTGATAGAAAAAATCTGTGAGCGCCTCGCGCTTTCTGGCGGAAACGATGGTTTCCTCGATTTCCGAGGATGCAAGCCCCATGAGGGTATCCCAGCTGATGCCTGCGGGTTTGGTGCCTGCGTCAAACACGTGATGCCGGACGGAAAGGTAGCGATTGATGATTGCCTGGATATCTGCGATTTTTGCGTCGTCCACCAAACTGCTGTCGATGTATTTGGCCCAAAGAAGCTCAAGAATAAGGTTTTCGGCAATGCTGTTGGATCCGCCGTTGATCATGATCCGGCGCTTAAGTATGCGCTCGATGGCTGCCCGGCGGACGAGGTGCTCAGCGCGGAACTCGACCGCGTTTCTGGCCTTCTCATACAGGACGGCAAGGAGTGACACGGTGCCGGAAACCGTCGGATGCACTCCTTCTCTCCCTTGCGGTTTTGGCTCTTCAAACGCGGTAATCAATGCGTCAACAACCGGTGATAATTCCACACTTTACAGTATAGCATGAGTTTGTCATAATAACGATATTCCTTCGGGGCTTTTGTGTGATTCAAGATCGGTGGTATACTCCACGATCCGCCAGCTGGCGGAATGAGCCGGCGAGACTCCGGCAGCGACCGTACAGTCGGGTATAAAGAAGGAAACGTAGAACCGCGCTGTTAGCACGGGCGTTTGCGTATACCCCGGAGTGAAAGGGGTATTTTTTATGGGTACATTACTGTCGTTTGGTCCATTGTATATCGTTATTGCCGCATTTTTGTGGAGCCTGGATGGGTTACTACGCCGCAGCCTTTACGTATTGCCGCCGACCGTCATTGTATTTTTCGAGCATCTGATCGGTTTTATCATCTTGCTGCCCGCTCTGGTTCCTCAATGGAAAAAGATTACCACCATCAATGCCAAGACGTGGGGGGCGTTTGCATGGGTGACGCTCCTAAGCAGCATCATCGGGACGGTACTCTATACCGCAGCCCTGGGGATGGTGAACTATATTCAATTCTCCGTCGTGGTTCTGCTGCAGCAAATGCAGCCGCTGTTTGTGGTATTGTTCGCCAGGATTGTGCTGAAGGAACGGATAGAAAAGATGTTTTGGCCGCTTCTTGGGCTCGCTTTAATCGGCGCGTACCTGGTATCATTTCCAACTCTTACAGTAAACCTTGCAAGTGGTGCGGGAACGCTGGTTGCGGCACTCATGGCTGTCGGAGCGGCGTTTTCGTGGGGCTCCTCTACCTCGTTCAGCCGGTACGCGCTGCTCCGGTTGCCGTCACTGGTCGTTACCGGTGTCCGTTTCGGTTTGGCAAGTGCCTTGGGGTTGGCCGCGGTATTTCTTACGGGTCAACAGTCAGGCCTCATTGCCGCCACGCCGTTCCAACTCTGGACACTCGTGGCAATTGCCCTTTCCACAGGTATGGTGGCCATGGTGATTTACTACTATGGCCTGAAGCGTACGCCTGCGCGGGTTTCGGCGATCTGCGAACTCACCTGGCCGCTTTCGGCAGTTGCCATTGATTACCTACTGTTTCACAAAGGTTTGACGCTCACCCAATGGCTGGGAGCAATCGTGCTTCTCGTGAGCATTGTGAAGGTTTCGCGGTTGGCAAAAGAGAAACAAGTTCCCTCGGTGACGACGTAGGGTTTAAGAAATCCAAAGAGTTGCCTGACTAAGGGCGGATAATACGGCAAAAAATACTCCCATTATTTAAGATTCTTTAGTGTGTTTTTTAATATTTGCTGAAACTGTCTCCTTCCATATCCGCTTTTTAAGAATTCCTCCCGGGCTTTTGCATCATGTTCGTTTATAAAGTATTCGTAATGAATTAATCTCACTGGTAAACGAAGTTTTGTGGAATCAACTTGACCCTTTGCATGTTGTGTTAAACGGGTTTTGAGATTATTAGTGAAACCAATATAGAAGCCTTTATCCTTGAAGGAACATAAAATATACACGTAAAATCGCGCTTGGAGCAACGAAACGTCTGACGTTTCACTCATACAATAATATATATGAGAGGGTCGCGTCGAACGCGATCCCTCGTCATTCTCGGGGGTACCGAGTCTGACTCGGGGGTGACTGACGGGAATCGAACCCGCAACTTCCGCCTCCACAGGGCGGCGCTCTGCCGTTGAGCTACAGCCACCAATGCCCCTATTATACCAAGAACAACATACTTTCGTCATGCATGTCGCAGATCATTGACGCAATGATGCCATTGACACGCTGATGCGTTGTTCTATGGGCCGAAGAAACGGTTCATGACCACGGCGGGCGGGAGCTTGAGGAGTAGAAGAATATCGTTCGTCGTGAGGGCGCCGTCTTCATCCGTGTCCAAGGGCAAAAGTCGTGGCAGCGAGGCAAGGGTTATCCCCTCCGACAGCGGAAGAATTTTTTGTCGCGGCAGATAGGAAGGCACGACGAGCACCACCCGGTAGGGTTGGCCGGGAATAATATCGGTCACGCCGCTGACTGTGACAGCTCCGCCAACGAGCGATTGGCGGGGAAATTCATGGATGAGCCGGTTCCCCTGGTACACCAATACTTTGACGCCCTCCGCCGCGCTGGTTTTGCGCCAACCCAGCTGCGCCCGGATAGTGACGGACGGCGGCGGAGCGACGGTGATCGTTCGAGCCTCCAGCGGAATGACCGTGTCTCCATGGGCGATGCGCAGCGCGACCGGAATGGTTCCGGCCGTCCGCGGCGTGCCGAGCGAAAAGGTGAGCGTCCCTTTCTGACCGGGTTCAAGATAGGGGATGGTCACGTCGCTAACGGAAAAATCCTTCGCGTCGATCGTCAGCTGGTACCCGTTTGCCGGATCCAGGATGCTCTGCCCGGCGTTGGAGAGCTCTGCCGTAAACGTGTAGCGGGAAGAAGCAATAAGCTTGTCCGGGAGCAAAGGATGACTGACGGAAAAGGACTCGCGCTGGCGCGGCCGACCGGTTCTCTTTGGGATGGACTGGTACGCGAAGTAGTGGTCGTAAAACTCGGGACTGCCGAGCTTTTTGAACGAAAAATGATCGAACGGGTAGTCCTGATAGTTAAAGACAAAAGGGGTGACGGCAACGATACCAGGATCGGTCCAGACCGTTTGGCTGGCCACACGAAGATTGACGCCGACCGCACCCGGGGTAAGGAGCCGCGGCTGCCAAAATTTGCCCTCGGCGTGCACCCATCCGGTTTCGGTGATGAA
>CAYIWI010000040.1:4750-7015 GCA_964367065.1 uncultured Gammaproteobacteria bacterium | reverse complement strand
AGCTGAAACAAAAAAACGTAGACTTCGGGGGGGGACTTGAGCGACTGGTAGCAGCAGAAAACGATGATCCGGATATATTCCGAACGGATATGTTTACTTCGGTTATTGCAAAGCTTGAGGAAGCTTCCGGAAAGACGTATCGGGGAGATATGGGGGGTATGGGTGATAGGGAAGAAACGAAAGCAATGCGCATTATCAGCGATCATATGCGGGCATCCGTCATGATGATGGCAGACGGCGTCCTCCCATCCAACAAAACCCAGGGGTATGTGCTGCGTCGGCTTATCCGCCGATCGCTTCTGTACGGCAGAAAGCTTGGGTTATCCCGCGACCTCACATACATTGGACAACTGGTCGCGCCCATTGCCCACGTGTATGAGACTGCGTATCCGGCAGTCGTGGAAAAAGCTGTGGAAATAAAGTTACTGCTTCAGGAAGAAGCTCTGCGGTTTGGCAAGACACTTGAACGGGGACTTGCCGAAGTTGAGAAAACCAAAACGCTTGATGGGAAAGTTGCATTCATGCTGTATGAGACATACGGATTTCCGTGGGAGATGACGGTGGAGATTGCGGCAGAAAAAGGACAGACGGTGGATCGAACACAATTTGAAGTAGAATTCAAAAAACACCAGGCACTCTCCCGCACGGCCGCTGCCGGTATGTTCAAAGGCGGGTTGGCGGACAAAAGCGAGGCGACGGTGAAACTCCATACTGCGCACCACCTGCTTCTTGCGGCGCTGCAGAACGTTGTTGATCCAAATATTAAGCAGCGCGGCAGTAACATTACCTCGGAGCGGTTGCGGATGGACTTCAATTTTGCAAGGAAATTGACGCCGGAGGAACTTGCAAGTGTTCAAGTATTAGTGAATAAAAAAATTGTTGAAGACTTGCCTATTACACGAAAAGAGATGGCCCGTGTGGAAGCGGAGAAAATCGGCGCGCAGATGGAGTTCGGGCACAAATATCCGGATCAGGTGAGCGTCTATTTTATCGGGGATTCCAAAAATTTCTTCTCCGCGGAATTTTGCGGCGGGCCGCATGTGGCGCATACGGGCACGATTGGTCACTTCAAAATCATCAAAGAAGAATCCGCCGGCTCCGGCATCCGCCGGATTTATGCGGTAGTTAAATAAAGTCGCGGGTCCTGCCAGTCGCGTATCCCGACAACATCCTCGTCCCTCACCAATCTAACAATATTTTTATCTTGTCTTCTGACCGCACAACTACCTTCAATAAGCATACAAACGTTGTGGGAAGCATTCGTTCGGGACTCCGGGATTGCCGGGACCCCCTCGCTCCTGTCACCCGCACAATATGCCTCCCCGCGCTCGTCTTGTTGCTTCCGCCACCACTCATTGCTACTATGGGAATAGGAGGCGGGAGACCTCAATTGCTTGTATGAAATTACCGGCCGGGCTGTCCCAGATGTTTGAAAAACACAGCGAAAAAAAAGAGCTGTTTGTTTCCCTTTTGCTTTTCCCCGACGGTGTCGTCGGATCGCTCTGGCAGGTAGGTGAGAACGGTGAGTCGGAAACGAGGGCGACGGCGAGCCAGACCGCTGCCAACGACAGTTGGGAAGATCGAACGGAAGCCGCAGACACCGTGCTTGCAACCCTTGAGGAAAAAGCAGGGACAACGGATTTTCATAAGGTGACGCTGGGATTGCCGGCACGGTATCTTACGGAGTCCGGCGAAATGAAAAAAGAGGTGCGCGGCCACATAAAAAAAATTACCGAAGTACTGGAGCTTGCCCCCATGGGATTTGTGCCTATTTACCAAGCGCTCGTCTATACGCTCAAAAAACAGGAGGGTGTACCGCCCAGCGCCATCCTCATCGGCGTTGATAGGGCTACGGCGACGGTTGCCGTGTATAAAGTCGGGAATCTGGTGGGAATAACACAGGTCGAAAGAGGGAATGAAACGGCACTGCAGATTGAGGAAGCGCTGAAACATTTTCAGGATCTGGAGGTGTTGCCGTCCCGGATGCTCCTGTATGGCGCAAGCGGTGAAGTATGCGAAGAGGTCAAAGGGGAACTCTTGCAACATCCGTGGCCGACGCGGGCGAATTTTCTCCATTTTCCCAAAATTGAGCACGTGAGCGAGGAACAATTGGCGGCAGCCGTATCACTGGCCGGTGCAAGCGAGCTGGGGGTAGCGATTGGGGAGGAAGAAGAAGAGCCGCCAGCCGTCAGCCCGCCCGCCGGCGAGGCAGGCCGTCAGCCGGCCGAGGAAGAATCCAATGTGGAGATCGTGACGCCGGAGGAA
>CAYIWI010000040.1:0-4650 GCA_964367065.1 uncultured Gammaproteobacteria bacterium | reverse complement strand
GCCGCTAAAATTGCCGAAGCTTGCAATTCCTAAACTTCCATCCATTACGCTCCCTCGCATATCCATCCCCCTGCGGGGGGGAGTCGGCGTTCTGGCGGGGGGCATTATCGTTGCCGTAGGCTTCATTGGATTTCTCTACTGGAAATTGCCCTCAGCAGTGGTGACCATTTATGAAATTCCGGAGAGTTTTTCCGATACTGCAGATGTGGCGATAGATCCCACGGCAACCGTGGTGGATAGCACCAACCGCATCATTCCGGCCAAGTTGCAGGAGACATCCGTAAGCGGCGAAAAAACCATGCCCGTGACCGGGAAAAAAGAAATCGGCGATCCGGCCAAAGGAGCCGTCGTCATCTATAACAAATCCTTAACCGGGAGAACGTTTAAAAAAGGATCCGCGCTGGTGGCAAATGCGCTGCTTTTTACTCTGGATTCGGACGTGAGCGTAGCCTCAGCCAGTGAAAGCCTGGCAAGCGGATCGATCACGTTTGGGAAAGCAACCGGCTCCATCACCGCCGAAGCAATCGGCGGAAAAGGGAACCTTCCGGCATCAACGGAGTTTACGTTCAAAGATATAGCCACGAGTATTGCCGTGGCGCGCAATGACCAGGCGCTGACTGGCGGCACAAGCCGCGAGGTGACGGTAGTATCCCGAGCGGACATGGATAACTTTGTGAAGGCAATGACAAAAGAATTGGTGGACAAGGCCAAAGCAGGGTTAGTCAGCGGTGTTTCCGGCAGTGATGTAGTTATTGATGAAACCGTCACAACCGAGGTTGCCGAGAAACAATTTACCGAAGAACTGGATCAGGAAACCACCGAACTTCACGGGAAACTCACCATCACTATTTCCGGCATTTCGTATAGCAAAAGCGATGCAGGCAAACTTTTTGAAGAGCGGCTCTCGGGCCGGTTAGCGCAAGGGTATCTGCTGGTAGCCAACCGCACGGTTGTGGCGCTTTCCAATGTGCAGGTGAAAAAAAACGGTACGGTGAATGCCCATGTTGAGGCAACAGCCATCGCCATGCCCACGCTGGGTACTTCTGACATCCAAAAAGCTCTGGCCGGAAAAAAGCTGACCGCCGCGCAGGAATATTTGCGCAGTATCGCCGGTATCGGCAGCGCAGGGTTCGATTTTCGATGGACGTTGGGACGCAACCGTCTGCCCATTAATCCCAAAAACATTTCAGTGACCGTAGCGATACAGGAATAAGTATGCCACTCTACCAATACATAAAAGCATCACCAAAGCGCGTGAATAGGAGGCCATGGGTCGTGTCGCTCTTTTTTATGGTCGCCGGCGGTCTGGTGCTGGCATGGGCCGTCTGGCCGATTGTTTCCTTTGCCGTGGTTTCCGATGCGCTGTTTTCTCAGATCATTGCCCCGGTGCCCGAACGGCATGAGGCGACAAAGACCCCCAGCGTGCTCACTCCCGTTGCGCTGGCAGCCGGGGGGGATGAGGGTGCCGTTGATCTGACCAATGCCAACGCGTGGTTTCCCACCCGGCCGCAGAAAAAGGTGGTGACGCCCGTCAATACCTATAAGCTATCGATCCCGAAGCTTAAGATCACCGATGCCACGGTGATCATAGCCGGGGATGATCTGGCGAAAAGTCTCGTCCATTACGGCGGCACCGGCTTGCCGGGTGAGTACGGGACCGCGGTGGTGTTTGGCCACTCGACGCTACCGCAATTTTTCAGCCCCACGAATTATAAAACGATTTTTTCTACGCTACCGACTCTCAAGATCGGCGATGAGATAATCGTAACGTATGATGGCGTCACATATAAGTACGTGGTCTATGAAATGACCGTGACCGATCCGACGGATCTTTCTCCGTTGGAGCAGCACTTCGATGACTCATACGTGACCCTCATTACCTGCGTGCCGCCGGGGACATATTGGAAAAGATTGAATGTGCGAGCAAGATTACAGAGGCTTTAGAGATTGGCGCTGACGGCGCGCCGTAACATATTATGAAAGTTAATCGTGAGATAGCTATAGACGCCATTAAAAAGAAATTGGTTGGTAAAACTCTCAGCTACAACGAAATTTTTGCCATCATGGATGAGATTACCCACCAGCGTTTGGGTCCGATATTAACCACGTATTTTGCGGCCGCAGGATTTAAAGAAGGATTCAGCGACGAAGAACTGTATCATCTGACGAAAGCCATGGTGGTTACCGGTCCGAGGCTTCATTTCAACGGTATTGTTGCGGATAAACATTCTACCGGAGGGGTGGCCGGTACGCGGACAACGATGATTCTCGTGCCCATTATCGCCGCCGCGGGTTTTCAGATACCAAAAAATTCTTCCCGCGCCATTACCTCGCCGGCAGGGACGGCGGACACGATGGAAGTGTTGGCTCCGGTGACGTTTAGTCCCAGACAAATCGAACAGTTGGTGGGTAAGGCGGGCGGATGCATCGTGTGGGGCGGGCATTTGGGGCTGGCTCCGGCAGACGATATGATTATCCAGGTGGAGGCGCCGCTCGCGTTTGAGTCATTTGATAAAATCATTGTGTCTATCATGGCCAAAAAAGTGGCCTCGGCAGACACGCACCTGGTGCTGGATATTCCGGTGGGGCCGACCATCAAAATTAGCCATTTTCATGATGCAGAGGTGATTGCAAAAAAGTTTACGTACCTTGCCAAAAAATTCGGTATCACTGTGGCGGTTGACGTCAATGAAACGCGGCAGTCTGCCGGCCGGGGCATCGGGCCGATACTTGAAGCCCGCGATGTGCTGCAGGTGCTTGAACAGCACAAGGATCGGCCGCTGGCTCTCGAAGCCAAGGCGCTGCGGCTGGCAGGGAAACTCCTTTCGCTCTGTTTTGCCGATACCCCCGGGAAAAAAGATCTGGTGGGAGAAGAAGTGGCGCGGGAAATGCTCACTTCAGGCAAGGCGTTGGCGAAAATGCACGAAATCATCAAGACGCAGGGCGGAGATCCAACGGTGCACTGCGATCAACTTACTCCCGGCAAATACCGACGAGAGGCGCGAGCGCAGCATGCAGGCAAAATCAACGCGCTGAACAATCAGCAGATTACCGTGATCTGCCGCATTCTTGGTAATCCTACGGATAAAAAAGCAGGGATGTACCTGACGCGCAAACTTGATGAGCGGGTGGACAAAGGTGATATACTATGTACGCTTTATTCATCGGACCCGTATCGATTGAAAGAAGCAGTCGAGACGATGAAAAATATACCGGTGTATTCGATAGAATAACTATGTTTAAAAATATGATCGCTCCTATGCAGGCATGGCTTCTGTCCCAGGGTCGGTGCGTAGGATGCGGCAAACCCATTCCTACGAAGTCGGGCAAGGGACCGATGCGCGTGGATTGCGGATGCGGCCGCATTTATATGTACGACCCGGAGGGAAAAAAATACCGCCGGGCTACCGTCAATGAAATCAAATAAACCATCGGTCAGTCGGGTTGCGGTTTTTTTCGTAGTTCTTGCCATTCTCTTTGGGATGGGGTTCGTGTGGTGGAAGGAGTCGAACGCTCCGGTAAATAGCGCTGACCCCGCGCCGGTATTGTTTGTGGTAGCCAAAGGGGAAGGAGTGAAGGCCATCGCTGCCAACTTGGTGGAAAAAAACCTCATCCGAAGTCCCATAAGTTTTTACCTAGGGGTAAAACTGCTCGGCATTGAACGTCAGATTCAGGCAGGAGACTTTCGGCTCTCCCGCACCATGAATACGCAAACGGTTGCGCGGGAACTTACTCATGGGATGCAAGACGCGTGGGTGACGATGCTGGAAGGCTGGCGGTCGGAAGAGATTGCCATCAAGCTTGCCAAGGAGCTGGATATTCCGGAGTCTGAGTTTTTGCGGGTGGCAGAGGAAGGGTATATGTTTCCGGATACGTATCTCATCCCACGGGATTCCACTGCCGGGGCCGTTGTGACAATACTGCGCAATACCTTTCAGGAAAAAGTGACGGATCGGATGCGGGAGGATGCGAAAAAAACAGGATTGACGTGGCATGAAGTGGTGACCTTAGCTTCGATTGTGGAACGGGAAGGGAAAAGCGACGAGGATCGGCCGGTCATTGCGGGTATACTTCTCAATCGCCTGAGGGATGGCTGGCCGCTTCAGGCGGATGCAACGCTTCAGTATGCACTCGGGTATCAACCGTTTGAAAAATCCTGGTGGAAAAAGTCATTGACTTCGGAAGACAAAAACGTGCGTTCGGCGTATAATACGTACCGCAACCCCGGACTCCCGCCCGGGCCGATTGCCAATCCGGGACTTGCGTCAATCAAAGCCGTGATTTATCCGGCGGAAACAGACTTTTGGTATTACCTCCATGATGAGAAAGGCCGCGCCCATTATGCGCGCACCATCGAAGAACACGAACGCAATATCGCCGCATATCTTCAATAACTTTTATAGGGGGAGCGTCGGCTGCGGGAAAACTTTGGGTAACCGTGACTTCTTTTTTGTCCGCTCGCTTGCTTGTACGGATTCGGACACCGCAAATTCCAGAAGATCGTTTCGGAGGATTGCGTAAATCCCGTGGCTGCCGGCAGACAAGTGCCGGGCCTTGAGTTTACTCGCTTCAATCCACCGCCGGATCGTGTCGGGATGTTTATGGAGAAATGTCGCTGCTTCCTCCACCGTGACGATATCTTTCATTGCG
>CAYIWI010000039.1:4548-7017 GCA_964367065.1 uncultured Gammaproteobacteria bacterium | reverse complement strand
AGTCAGGGTAGCTCAGTGGTAGAGCAGCAGTATCATAAACTGCGGGTCGAGAGTTCGATCCTCTCCCCTGACACTCATCACGTATTTATCACGTTCTTCAATCACGTGCTCATCACGATTGTTCAAAAGAACAATCGCCACCACTTCTTCCAATTCGGCAAGTTTTCTTCTGCTTTCGTTTGGTCATTGGGTTCTGAGTTCTGAGTTCTGCCTAATATCACCATTGTCTCCCCTTCTTAAACCAACCCCAACGTTTCCCGCGCAACGCGTTCCACAAAGCTCGGTGTTTGGGACTCTGTCAGCCTATCTTTGAGTTTCTGGTTTTCTGCCTCCAGCTGGACCAGTTCCTGCCGGCGCTCGGTAACAATATCTTTTTTGTTCCACAGCGTGAGAACCGACTGCGCCAGCGCCACGAGAAGGAAAATCATCCCCACGCTCACCGCCCGCCGCACCCATCGGTTTCTGAAAAAGGAAAGGATCACCAGCGGTCCACTTGCAGGGTAACTCATTTTATGATATTATAGGGCATTACTTCTTTTGCTCCTGCCAGACACACTGACTCATGGCCACAGATCTGAAAACCGCACATACCCAATTTACCCAGTATCTGGAGTCCCGCCGGCGCGCCCGCGCTACCATCGTAGCATATGCCAAAGACATCGAACAGCTCACGAGCTTTTTGACCAACATGGGGAAAAAGGCAATCACCGACGTGTCCCGCGATGAACTGGAGGCATTCCTCAAAAAACTGACCGGCGATAACTATACCCCCAAATCCGTCTCGCGAAAAATCAATTCCATCAAAACATTTTTCCGGTTTCTCAAGGCCTCGGGTCTGGTCACGGCCGACCCGGCCCTGGACATTGCACACCCCAAATATGAAGTCAAGCCGCCGCGGATTTTAAGTAAGCTCGAGTACCGAGCCCTGCGGGATAGCTGCCGCGGAGACGTTCGCATCTATGCCATCGTCGAACTCTTTTTGCAGACGGGACTGCGCATCGGCGAACTTGCAAGTTTGACGACGGATGACATCAAAGACATGGAGCTCCGCGTTGCCGCCCAGGAGGGACATGAGGAGCGCATGGTGCCCATCAATAAAGCTGCCAAAGAGGCGCTCGACCGGTATCTTTCCGGCCGGAAGGCAGACGGCAAAAGCAAAGCCCTGTTCATCACCAAAACCGGCCGGCCCTTGCTTATCCGCAACATCCGCACTGCCATTGACCGGTATTTCCGCATCGCCGGCATTGAAGGGGCCAAGGTCAATGACCTGCGGCACACCTTCATCGCCCATCACCTCATGGCCGGCACGCCGATTACGAGTTTAAGCAAACTCGTCGGCCACAAGCGTCTCTCCACCACCGAGCGCTACCTGGACCTGGTGAAAGACAAACAGACCGGAACCATGAAGCTCGAAGAACTGTAAAGAACGCCTCCCTCACCCTGCGATAAGCTTCTTTAAACCCTCTACCGCTTTTCGGGCGTTCTGACCTGGCCAATCCTTTGGCAATAATTCGTTTGGTAAACACGGATCAGAAAGCACTGCCGCTACATACCGCTCCCGTATCTCCCGCACCTTCCCTTCCGCGTCCTTTTTCCCAATTACGTTCTTCATCTTCTTTTTCTGCCCCTTCTCTTTTTCACCACTTGTATGTTGTGATACACGATCGTGGGTTACAACATACATATTTTTAAGCTGCGCTGCCTCATTTATGATGTCGTTGTACTCATTCTCAAGATTATCCAGATGCCATATTTTCTTGACGAGTGCATCGATGTTCCCTGCTAAAACCTCGCCAACCTCCAACACATAGGCAACATCTCCAAGATCATACTGTTCCAGAGTCTCTCGCAGGTCCATACCGACATCGTGCGGCGTTATCCAGACTGACTCCTGCAGCATACCAAATCCTAATTCCCTCAGTTTATGGCGAAGACCATCCCGCACGCGTCTATTCAGTTCGGAAATATCAAAAATCACCACGCGCCACTTTTTGTCCCAAGGTTTTTGTGATAAGGAAAACATGGGGAAATCACGCGCAATCTTTTCCCTGCCTGTCGAAGTCAAACGAAGATAGACCAGATCCCCTTTTACTACTTTTTCAATGTCGCCCGTTATGAGTTGCCGGGCAACGACTCGAGAAAAATTATGCTTTCGGTAGCGTTTCGGCACCCAGCCATACAGCATATCTGACCCCCGTGCCATGACCCCAAACGCGCCTTTCACATCTTCAAACACATCCATGGCGCCGGCAAGGCCCAAAAGTAACACATCTCCCGGCTTCAATAGTTTCTTCATATTTTAACGTCCCTTCCTGATATGTATGTTATACCTCACGATCGTGTATTGCAACATACATGTTTTTTATTCTCCCTTTTTATCCCGGTTCATATTGTTTTTGCTCGTTTACTGCCAACCTCTCCTTCTGCTTGCTCCCCTGCGCGCGTCTGGGCTACAATTGGCTCATGGCA
>CAYIWI010000039.1:0-4448 GCA_964367065.1 uncultured Gammaproteobacteria bacterium | reverse complement strand
CCTCTCCTTCTGCTTGCTCCCCTGCGCGCGTCTGGGCTACAATTGGCTCATGGCAGCAACAAGCACCATGGACAAAGCGTACGATCCCAAAGCAGTGGAGGAAAAAATCTATCAACTGTGGGAACGGGGCGGGTTTTTTACTCCGAAAATGATTTCTAAAAAAGCCCTGCCTGCCGGCAGGCAGGCGTTTACCATCCTCCTCCCGCTCCCTAACGCCAATGATCCGATGCACATGGGACACGCCCTCTTTACCGTGCAGGATATTTTGATCCGCTACCACCGCATGAAAGGTGACCCCACGCTCTGGCTTCCTGGCGGCGACCATGCCGGCATTGAAACCCAGTATGTGTTTGAAAAAAAACTGGCCAAAGAAGGAAAAAGCCGGTTTGATTTTGACCGGGAGACGCTCTACCAAATGATTGCGGAATTTGTAGAACAAAATAAAAACATTAATAAGGACCAGATGAAGCGGCTCGGGTTTTCCCTTGACTGGACGCGCTACCACTATAGTCTGGAGCCCGAAATCGTGGCAATTGTTTTGGATACCTTCCGCAAACTCCATGCCGATGGCTTGGTATACCGCGACGAACGTCTGGTCAACTACTGTGTAAAATGCGGCACCGGCTATTCTGATCTGGAAATTAAACACGTCGAACAAACCGATCCCCTCTATTACATGAAATACGGCCCCTTTGTACTTGCCACAGTCCGGCCGGAGACAAAATTCGGCGATACGGCGGTAGCAGTCAATCCGAAAGATAAACGATACAAATCATGGATCGGAAAAGAAATTGAGGTTGAAGGACTTCTCGGGCCATTCAATATTCAAGTGGTGGGCGACGACGCGATCGACTCCAAATTCGGCACAGGAGTGGCCAAAGTCACTCCCGCGCATGATTTTACCGACGCAGAAATTGCCAAACGACACAACCTCCCCTCCAAGCAAGTGATCGGCATGGACGGGCGACTCACAGATGTTGCCGGCCCCTACGCGAGCATGAAAGTCAAAGCCGCGCGAGAAAAGGTTGTTGCCGATTTAGAGGCAAAAGGGCTCATAGATCATGTCGATACAACATATACGCATACTGTTGCCACCTGCTACAAGTGCGGATCCGTGTTGGAACCCCTCCCTATCCCCCAATGGTATGTGAAAACCAAGCCGCTCGCGGCGCCAGCAATGAAAGCCGTCAAAGAAGGCAAAACAAAAATTGTGCCCCTGAAGCGTTTTGAAAAAATGTTTTTTGACTGGATGGAAAATATTTTGGATTGGAACATCAGCCGCCAGATTGTATGGGGACCACGCATTCCGGTCTGGTATGAATATACCGGGGCTTCAAATATTTGGGTCTATTGGCTGGATAAGGATAAAAAATTTAGACAGGGACCTGTACGGCAATTTCTTGATCAAGGCATACCGCTTGATGAAATCAAACAAGGACTCCAGCGTACGTGGGCCATGACCGGACCATCTGGCCCCGCGTATGTTATTTCCGAAAAAGAACCCAAAGACGGCAAACAGTACATTCCGGAAACCGACACCTTTGACACATGGTTTCTTTCCAGCCAGTGGCCCATTACCACGCTTGGCTTTCCGGACAGTAAAGATTTCAAGTACTTCTACCCCACCTCGGTCCTGGATACCCTGTGGGATATTCTGTTTTTCTGGGTTGCCCGCATGATGATGTTGGGCATCTACCGCACCGGCAGGATCCCATTTGAAGTCGTGCACCTGCACAGCCGCGTGGTGGACGCAAAAGGACAAAAAATGAGTAAATCGAAAGGAAACGTGATGAACCCCATCGAAATGGTAGACAAATACGGAGCCGATGCGCTGCGGATGGCGCTCGTGTTTGGCGCGGCACCCGGAAGCGATATTTCCATATCTGACGATAAAGTGCGCGGCATGAGAAACTTTGCAAATAAGCTTTGGAACATTGGTCGTTTTATTTTCTTTAGCCGTGAAACAGCACGTAAAATGAATGATAATGCAGTAACAAAAAAATTCCAACTAACGGAATCAGATCATACATCGATAGAAAAAGAAGTTCATGATCTCGTTAAATCCGTAACACGAGATATTGAACGATATCGCTTCTCGGATGCTGCTCAACGCATCTATGAATATGCATGGCACAGACTGGCCGACGTGCATATTGAAAAAACAAAAGAGTGGCTTCAATCTGGCAATGTTGAAGCACTTAATACGATCGCCAATGCGTATGTCACAGTATTAAAGCTCCTCCACCCGTTCATGCCCTTCGTCACCGAGGAAATCTGGGGCAAATTGGGAAAAGACAAACCGCTCATTGTTTCTCCATGGCCAACTACATAACGGCGTCAGTTACCGCAGTGGTTCGACCGGCATCACCGCTCCCTTTTCTCCTCCGGATGCACCCGTGACCACCACGCTCGCCAGTATTTTTTCAAACAGACTCGCATCGGTTTCAAAATCCGCCGTCACCCCGCTGGGCGTGAAGTGGTTGATCTCCACCGATACGGTATCCGTCACCGGGATCATGGCCCCGGCCATGCGGCTGAAGGCATACCCGCCGATCGTCGTACCGGTAAACGTACCGGTAAAAGCAACACCGCTTTTCTCGGCAATCAGGGTATCGCGGGTTATAAATGGTTGACCCAGGACGTCCGTGACGATGGCGCCGCGGTAATCGCGAAGCGCTTGTCCGGCCCCGCGGGCTGCCACGGTAAAGCGCGTCCCGCCGGGCAGATACGTACCCTGGGATGCGCAATTCGTGCCGTCGCAGATGGGTGAAAGCACGTCCGGCGGGAGCTTGAATGAAATGCCCGCAACTGGCTGCCGCGTAGGACCACTGATCACCTGGTACGTCTGCCAACCCGCATACGGATCCGGCGGAGCTGTGGGTGCCGGGGGCCCCTGCGTCACCGCAGGTGTCGTGGTGGCTGGGGCCGGGACCGGTGAAGCGCCGGGCAGATATGGCCGGATTACCGTAGAGAACCACATCCCAACCCCAAAAAGAACCGCAAATAAAAGAATGTTACCGATGAAACCAAAAAATGACGGCCGCCTGCGTACCGGAGGAGGAACTGCAGGTGGCGGAGGCTCCGGCGGCAGCACTGGCTGTTCTTCTTGTGTTAGTAATACTTCTTCTGTCCCCTCTGGATTAATCACCGGCGCTTCCTCATACGTCAGCGGTCGAGATGCTGGTGGTGGTTCGCTTGCAGGAGGGGTTTGCGGCAGGTCATCCATACCAATCCCATTGTTTCACGTTCGGTTTCCGCCTGTCAACCGATCTTGCGCCCGAAGGTTACGAAAGAAGCTTTGGAAGGTCTTTCAGGGCGTTTTCCGCGGGGAGTATCTCGATGTTCCCTTCTCGCATGATCCGTTTTCCGCCATAGACGAGAAAACATTTTGCCGCCGGATATTCGCCGGAAAAATGCCGCAATCCCCTCATGGTCTCCGGAGAAACCCGACTGGTTCGTTTAACTTCAAATGCGCGGATCCCTTTTTCCCCATACGCCACAAAGTCAACCTCAAGGCCGGTCGCTGTCCGGTAATAATACAAGGTATAGCCCAGATGCAAGCTGTCATTTATGGCAAGAAGGTCCTGGAAAAATAAGCTTTCAAGCGCGGCGCCTTCGGCTACCTCCGGCATATCCAACGGCCCCATCGGACGGATGGTCCGGTACACTCCGGTGTCAAAGAAATAAAACTTCGGATGGGCCACCAGACGGCGCTTAGCGCGTTTCGTAAAAGGTAGCAGCCGGTACCCGATGAATAAATCCTCCAAAATAGTAAAGTAATTCTCGACAACCTTTCGTTCAATTGCGGATTCCCGGGCTACCTCTGACGTGTTTACCACTGATCCCTGGGAAAAGCTCACGGTCTCCAGAAATCGGGCAAAAGCGGACAAATTTCTGGTGAGTCCCTCCTGAAAAACTTCTTGCTCGAGGTAGGACTTTACATAGCTTTCCAGGTATTGTTTCGGGTCTGCCTCCCGGTATGCCGACGGGAGCTGGCCAAAAGAGAGTGAGCGGGTCAGGTCAAAATCTGTTTCCAGCTCGCAGGCCGTCAGGGGATGCATAAAATAGGTCAACGCGCGGCCGCCGAGCAGGTTGTGCCCTTTTTTCCGTAATTTTCTGGCGCTTGATCCGGTGAGAATAAACAGGACGCCTGCCGTCTCTATGAGACGGTGCACTTCGTGTAAGAGCTCCGGAATCCTTTGGATTTCATCGATAATCACAAAACCGGTATGTCTTTTGGGAATATAGTTGCCCAACCGCTGCGGATTAGCCAGCAAATCGTTAAACACTTCCGCCGCCAGAAGATCCAGATACACTGCTCCCGGAAATGCAGATTTTACCCATGTGGTTTTTCCTGTTCCCCGTGGGCCGAACAGAAAGAAACTTTTTCGCTTCGGTGGCCGTATCAATCGGGAATACATAACTCCATTTTACATATATTTTTGGAA
>CAYIWI010000038.1:3715-7101 GCA_964367065.1 uncultured Gammaproteobacteria bacterium | reverse complement strand
CGATCTGTTTAGCTTACTCGTACTAATCGGTCGAAGTTGTAGAGAACAAAGGGACGCACCATACGGTGCATCCTTGTTCCTTCAACGAAATGTCTGTATGTGGGTAATCCATAGGTTGCCCCTTACGAAGCAACTACAAAAGATTTTGCGTTGAGACCTTCGGTCTTTGAAGCGGCGTGGCACCACCCTTTCCCATTCCGAACAGGGAAGTGAAACACGCTAGCGCCAACAATAGCTGACTCGCAAGGGTCCGTGAAGATAGGTCAAGGCCGGGGATCCCAGCGCAAAGTGTATTTCGTTCCTCCTCGTTCTCCTTCTCGTTTTAACATACCACGATTCATAAGCTCTGTCAGATAGTTGGTCGCGGTGCTCTGGGAAACATGCAAAAAATCCCGAACGTCGTCGTTGGTTGCAACTTTTCTGTCTCTCATAAACTCTAAAATCTTGTTGAGATTGTCTTTCTTTTTTTGAGCTCGGGCTTCGTTGGCCAGCTTTCTGCGTTCATCCTGTTCGGCTTTGAGGCGTTCTTGTAATTTTTCTTCAACCTGTTTTTGTACTTCTTCCTGATTAACCACCGGAACTTCCCTTACTACCTCCCTCATCACTTCTTTCTCAACCGGAACTTCTTTGATGATCTCTTTTACTTCTTCTTTGACTTCGGGTTGTGAAGGAGTCGCGGGTTTTTCTTCTAACTTTCCAAAATATGGAGACGGATCAATAAAACCAAGATAGCCGTTGTTTGCGTCAGAATTATTTGGTTTGATCGCAAAATGCAAATGCTCGCCGAATGCCGCTCCGGTCTTTCCTGATAAACCAATGACATCTCCGGCTTTTACTTCCTGACTTGTTGAAACTTTTACTTCGTTAAGATGGGCATACAAACTTTGTTCCCCAGGATGCTCGATGGTGACAGAAGTCCCAAAGTCTCCATTCTCTCCTGACTGGATAACTTTTCCGTCTGCTGCCGCAACCACTTCCGTTCCTTCGGGTAGTCCGTAATCAATCCCATTGTGTCCAACGATACCCCACTCGGCAAATTTCTTTTTAATCTCCTCATTTTCTGAAGTCGAACCGAAAGCAACGGTCATCGGATAATCTCCGTTGAAGGGAAGTCTCAAGGAAATTTCGGCCATATCTTCAGTATATATCACACTTCGACCCATTCGAAGCTCAATGCAAGCGAAGATGGCCAATTTCGCCCAAATTGGCCATCCTTCTCAAGCTCCGCAGAAATTACTAGGGGTTTTAGGGACAAAAAATTAACTCAATCAACAATAAATGCAATTGCACGAATGAGCAAATTTATTTTTCTAGAGGGTGCTTGCCCTTAGGAAGCTTCTAGCGGAGAAGGGTGGAGCGGTTTTTTTGTGGGAAATTCTAAAGCGATTGTTTAATAAATGTTACTTATACACTCTGCCAATAACATAACTTCCAACTCTAAAAACAATGACTGGTTCACCTTGTTTAAAATTATCTGGTCTTATACACTCTGATTCACTCACGTTGCCCCATTCTATTGCTAACACGTGAAGATCAGAATCTGCCTGGCCGAGATCTTTTGCGTCTGGATCAACTGGGACTTGACCGATTTCTACATCAAGACCGAGACGACCACAAATTTTGCGTGCTTTACAATGATCTTGATATGAGCAACCAATCATTCCAGTTGCTTTTAATGCGATAGGTCGTTCATTCATAAGGGGCATTCTACTCTATTTAGGCAAGATATTTCTAATTCACCCTGTTTGTTGGTTTTCCTTTGAGGAAATTTTCGATATTGGAGACTAAAATTTCCTGCTTCAGTTTAGTGGCTTCTTCGGTCATGAGTCCTATCGGGGGATAGAGGATACAGTTTTCATACTGAGAAAGGCGTTTGGCGTCTGCGGGGGATAGTTCGTCGGAATGATCGAGGATAAAGGTAATATCGTTTTTCTTCAGTCGTTGTTCCAATGCGTCCTAATCCAAGGATGCCAAATAATTTTTCCTTAATTTCCGTTCCCATGAATGCAGTTTCTAAATAATTCCCTTGTTTTGCCTGGAGTTTCGCGGCTGCGATTTTTCGTAGATGTTCGAGAAGAACAGCAAAAACCAGTTCAGCTACTCCTTCCGTCGCATAGCCAGGGACATTACAGACTGTAATATCCTTTTTTTAGCATACGCTGTATCGATCCGGCCGAAAGCAGTTGCGAGGATTCCAACATATTTAAGTTTCGGCATGCTATCTATACGTGCTCGATCAGCCACCATTCCGTGTTTGAGTAGTAAGCAGTCCGCATCGAGGTGGATTTTGACTTCAGGAGAATCGGCTTTGAGGAGAAATTTTTGCTTCGTTATTTTATCAACCCGGCGCCAATATTCGGGTTTGAGATTGCCTTCTTCAAAATTCAAAAAGAGCATTTTCTCAAACATAATTATCCGCATACTACTATCGACGGAAGGAGAGGTCAAGTTTGCACAGAATAGATTTGTCCAAAAATGCAATTGCACGAATGAACAAATTTATTTTTGACGGTTTTTCTTTTACGGCGGAGTTTTGACAATTTTTTGCGCTCCGGAACAATCTATGGTAGAGTGAGGGCGCTCGTTTGCACCTTAACATACCGGATGGAAATTCCTCCGCTCAGCGGGCCGAACGCCTGGAAATTACGATGAAATTGTCATTGAGAGTTTCCGGACCTTCGGTTCGCTGGGAAAATTCAAGGAGGAATTTATGGAAAGAAGAAGGAAAAAGAAAAACCTATCGCCGCGATGAAGAGAGTTTTTTTAGTCCCGCGCCGGGAAGACCCGGACGGGAAGGAGAATGTCATGAAAAAAGTATGGATTTGGAGAGGGGTGTTGCTGATTGGTATGGTCATTGGCTTGAGCAGCATTTACCTGCTGCCGGAGGGTAATCTTTTCTGGGTGGCGCTGGCCGCCGGTGTGGTTCTAGTAACCTCGCCGTTGTGGTTGCCGGAGTCGTGGGATGCGCTGAAAAGACACATTTGGTGGTGGCTTTTTCTTCCGTCGATTGTGTTGATTATCGCCACTG
Source organism: uncultured Gammaproteobacteria bacterium (assembly GCA_964367065.1). Classification (GTDB taxonomy): domain Bacteria; phylum Patescibacteriota; class Microgenomatia; order UBA10105; family UBA927; genus JACREP01. Next base: position 4,073 of record CAYIWI010000038.1, on the reverse strand, counting down.
TAACACTGCTGGTCACTGGCAAGCTCTGGGCGTTTATTGCCCTGGTCATCCTTGGAGTGGCGACAATGATGGCCCTGGTTCTTTGGCTACCATATGAGATGGCCAAGATCCTGAAAGAAGAGAAGCTTGACGGCAACGACCACGCGCACTAGCGCCTTTGGCCATGAGGCCCGTGAAGAGAAGAAGAGGCAGCCGCCTCACCCAGCACCATCCGGTGGCCTCTTCTTCTCGTACGTTTCTGTCTTTGACGTTACGGTCAATGGTGGGAATGTCGAGAAGAAGGGGTAGAAAGACAAAGGAGCTAAAGTCCCGCAAATCAACACACGCGTTGAGGAGCGGGATTTTTGATGACTTGACA
>CAYIWI010000038.1:0-3615 GCA_964367065.1 uncultured Gammaproteobacteria bacterium | reverse complement strand
AAAGTCCCGCAAATCAACACACGCGTTGAGGAGCGGGATTTTTGATGACTTGACAACAGCCGCCTTCATATGTACACTAGTGTACATATGACCTACATTCTTCCCATTACGGAAGTGAGAAAGAACATTTTTTCCCTGTCAGAGCGGGTTGCCAGAACCGGCGAACCTATCGAAGTGGAAAAGGAAGGAAAACGGATCGTCAAAATTGTTCCGATAAGAAACGATGCTCCAGGGAGAGCTGATTATGTGCTTACCCACGTCCTGCCGAAACTCAAAGGTGCGTGGAAAAACATGATGCCCCAAGAGCTCGCCGCCCGGAGAGCCTGGGTGCGTGGTCTGCAGGAAAAGCGCTACTGGAAACGGTCGATATTTTCATGACAAAAGTCGTCGTTGACAGCGACATCATCATCGATTTTCTCCGAACGGGCAGTGGGCTCTTACCTGCGCTCTTTGAGTCCCAACGCGACGGCAAACTTGAACTGTTTCTTTCCGCCATAACCATCCTTGAGCTTTTTGCGGGTAAATCTTCCAAAGCCGCCGCCGGGCAGTTGCGTGAACTTATCACCGGGTTTACCGTCGTACCGCTGGGAAACGAGCTTGCGATATTCGCCGGTGAACTCAAACGAGATCACCGGATCAGCACGGCTTTTGCGGATTTGGTGGTGGGTGCGGCGACTATCGCGATCGGCGCTCAGCTTGCGACGCGCAACAAACGGCACTACCAGGGCATCCCCAAGCTCCGATTTTACCCGTTGTTGTGACAAGCTGCTTGCAAGAAATCGGGATTTTTTGTGCTTGAGATGCGGGGGAAAATCATGTAGAATACACTCATCTTAACGAAAGGCGGTAACATGAATGGCGGGAAAAAAGAAATTAGAAGTTAGAAAAAAGAAGGTAGACGTTGAAGTTAGAAATTCGAAATTAGATAAAACAAATCAAACGTCTAACGTCCAACCTCAACATCCAACTTCCAACATCAAACATCCAACCTCTGCAAAACAGCCTCAAACCATGGAGGAGCTGTTGGCCGTAACTGGTTATTCCCTCAAAGGCGTGAAAAAGGGCGACGTGGTGGAAGGCGCCATCACCCGCGTGTCTGCCCGCGAGATCGCCGTGGACATCGGCGGTAAAACCGAAGGCGTGGTCATCGACCGGGAACTGGAGAACTACCGCGATGCGCTGATGGCCCTCAAGCCCGGAGACCGTGTGGTGGCCCAGGTGATTGTCGCAGAAAACGACCGCGGCCAGTCGGTCCTTTCCCTTCGCCGCAGCATTTTTGAAAAGCGCTGGGTCGAGCTTGCCGAAAAACAGAAAAGCGGCCAGGTTGTGAGCGTCATCTTGAAAGAGCCGGTGCGGGGGGGCATTTTGGTGGATTATGGAGGACTTCGCGGCTACATTCCGCAGTCCCAACTGGACAGTGCGCTCGTCAAGCAACTGGACAAAGTGACCAACCGGACCATCCAGGTCAAAGTGGTGGAAGTGGACCGCGAGACCAACCGTTTGGTGTTTTCCCAGCGCCAGGCTGCCGAGGGGGAGGCGCTGGCCAAGCAGAAAGATATCCTTTCCGCCCTCACTGTGGGCGAGGCGATCGCCAGTACCATAACCGGCGTGGTGCCTTTTGGCGCGTTTGCCAAGCTCAAAGTGACCAAAGACGGCGTAGAGCATGAAGTGGAAGGACTCATTCACATTTCCGAAATTGCCTGGGAAAAGGTGGACGACCCCAATAAGTATCTCAAAACGGGCGATACCCTGAAGGTTAAAGTGATCGCTGCAGACCCGGCAACCGGCAAGCTGACGCTTTCCCTCAAGCAGCTTCTGCCGGATCCGTGGGAGCACGTGCTGGATATGTTTGAGAAAGACAGTACGGTGAAGGGGACGGTGGCCAGAGTTTCGCCTTACGGCATTTTTGTAACGCTCTCGCCGGGCGTTGAAGGCCTTATTCACATAAGTAAACTCTCTCCGGGCGAGGAGCCGAAAATGGGGGATGAGATTACCTGTATTGTGGAAGAAATGAAGCCTGATCAGCGCAAAATCAGCCTCTCCCTGGCGCTCAAGGAAAAGCCGATCGGATACCGCTAACTGCCCTCGCGGATTACATTGTCCTGTCAGGATTATGTCGAGCAAACGCTCTGCCTGGATGGTATAGTCGCTAAAATATGGCCTTACCCGAACGGCAGCGTCCCGATGATGGTTCCGGTGAACTTGATAGTTCTCCCGATTGGCAAAGTCTTTTCACCTCACGCGTTGCTCGCATCGCAGGGGGTGCAAAAGCACTGGAGAGACTTTTAAGCGTTGGTCCAGACGTCCTTTCCTGCTGGTGGGTTTCCGGCAGAGGATTTGTTTCCCTACGATCTTCTGCCTGTTTTGTATAATAGAGCGCGACAACTGTGCCCGGGTCTTCTTCAGTATGGAAAACCACAAGGACTTGACGTATTCCGTGATGCAGTCAGACCTTATTTGCAGGAACTCGGAGCGGTCGTGCGAAGCCGTGAGAATATCTTAGTAACGAGTGGTTCGCAGGGAGCACTCGATACCCTGGGGAAGATATTCATTACCCGGGGAAAAACGAAGATTGCCGTGACAGTACCGGCGTATTTGGGTGCTTTGGCGGCATTTAATGCCTTTGAACCCGCTGAGTATATCTCCGTTGCAACCGATGAAGATGGGGTTATCCCCGACTCGCTCGATGAAGCCTATGCTAAAGGAGCGGATTTTTTCTATGGGGTTTTTACGTTTGACAATCCTACCGGTGTTACTACTACCCTGGCTCGCCGGAGAGAAATAGCGAAGATTGCCCGGAAACATAGGAAGCCGTTTATTGACGATGATCCGTACAATAAACTGCGGTATGAAGAGGGAGTTCCGGATGAAACTACACAGTCATTCGCCCCAGAAAACGGGATTTATCTGACGTCAACGTCAAAGATCGTGGCGCCCGGGCTTCGGCTGGGTGTCGTCGTGGCGCCGGAGCCTGTTGCACGGGCTATGACTCAGGCTAAGCCGGATCTGTGTACAGGGAATTTGGTGCAGGGAATTGCTGGTGTCTTTATAAAAGACGGTTATTGGCGGAATCATGTTGCCGGCCTCATTAATGCTTACAGGTTGCGACGCGACACGATGCGACGAGCTGTTGAACAGTATTTTCCAGCCGGCTGGGAATGGTCGAACCCTAAAGGTGGGATGTTCCTTTGGGGTGTGGGCCCGGAAGGGACGGATGCAGAAGCCGCGTTTCTCAGGGCGCTTGAGCAGAACGTGGCGTTTATGTACGGATCGCCGTTTTTCGCAAACCCGGATGCGCCGATGGCAAAACGGACAATACGGCTCAATTTTACCTTTCGCAACGAAGCTGACATTCCAGAGGGGATACGGAGGCTCGGAGGCATCTTTGAGGGAAATCAGGAGTCGTCTCGCCGTGTTGAAATCTTCCCCGCCCCTTAAACCAATCATCGGATAGACCACGCGTTTCCGTATAGTGTAGAATAGCCCCAGTGAAATTCAGATCATCCTTCGTCTGTCAGCAGTGCGGGTATGAGACACCGCAGTGGTACGGGAAGTGCCCGCAGTGCGGGGAGTGGAATTCTTTGGTGGAAACGGTGAAAGAGCAAGCTGTCAGCG
>CAYIWI010000037.1:0-7139 GCA_964367065.1 uncultured Gammaproteobacteria bacterium | reverse complement strand
CCTGGAGGACGAGGGGTGAGCCACATTTGGGACATTTTTCGTCAAGCGTTTTTGGTTCAACCAGTAGCCACTTCACATAGTCGCATCCTTCATTTTTCTTTGTTTGGGGATTCCAGGCACCCTTTGAACAACGCTGAAGCTTTTTACCGGAGGCGGTTTCCGTGATCTCCCCAAGCGGTGAGCCGCATTTAGGGCATATGGTAGTATCGTCAGGCATCTATTTTAGGATACCATGTTTTGTGTGCGAAAGGTAGGAGCATTGTGCGGAGGAGGATTTAGCGTGAATTTGGAGCATAATATGGATCAAATTCACGTAAAATTGACAATAATGCGTGAATTTGCTATAATTCACTATATGGGTACTTCTAAACCAATTCAAGAGAGACTCAAAGCTTTGAAGGCGGAATTCGACCGTCTTCGCGTTGGGAAAGACGCTCTCCTTCATCTGATCGATGAAGCGGAAGTAACCGAGTCTGTATACAATTCCAATGCAATCGAAAATTCCACTCTCACGCTTCCCGAAACGGAAAAAATCCTTCTTGAAATGGAATTGTCCCGCAGGGTGAATCTGCGCGAGGTGTTTGAAGCAAAAAATCTGGCTCGAGTCATTTCATACATGTGTTCCAAATCGAAAGATACGGATATATCAAAGGATCTCATATTGCTTCTTCATAAAATGCTCATGGGGAATATAAATGATCCTGTCGCCGGGCGATTTAGAGGAAAAAACGAATACGTTCGTGTTGGCACATTTATTGCACCCGCACCGGAGCATGTCGAGAGGATGATTGAAAATGCCCTGGTTGAATATTCAAGCGGTCATGATATGTATTTTGTTGATACGATCAGCATATTTCATTTGGAATTCGAAACAATACACCCGTTTAACGATGGGAACGGAAGAATTGGGCGGATGATTATCAATTGGCAGTTAACGCGTCTGGGATTTCCCTCGATTATTATCCGGGAGAAAGAAAAGCAGGTGTATTATCGGGGATTTGTGGAATATCGGGATGACAAAAAAATACGCAGTATGGATCGGTTGATTGCACTTGCTGTTATGGAATCATTGCATAAACGTATCGCGTATTTGAAAGGATTACAGATTGTAAACCTTACTGACTTTGCCAAGACGAGCGACAAACCGATTCCCGCAATACTCAATGCGGCACGGCGGCAAACAATTCCGGCATTTCGTGAAAAAGGCGTATGGAAAATCGGAGACGGTAAAACGGTTGAGCCCTAGACCGGCCCGCTCGGAAAGGTCTCTTATGATATTTGTTGCGGCGGATAAACACGGCTTCAAGGTAATAAAATACGTTGAGGGATATCTCAAGGCCCACAGTTTAGAGTTTGTAAATCTTGGAGTAAAGACTGAGACAGAAGACATGAAGCTTGAGAATATGATTCCTCAAGTAGTGACGAAAGTTCGAGAAAATGAAGATAATAAAGCTATTCTTTCTTGTGGAACAGGAGTTGGAGTTGCGGTGGGAGCAAACAAGTTTCGCGGTATTCGCGCTTGTTTAACAACTACACCGCAAATTGCAGAATGGTCGGTAGTATATGACAACTGCAACGTCCTCTGTTTGTCTGGCTGGGGATCAGATAAGGCTACTGTTTACAAAATATTAGACGCATGGTTTAACGCGAAATATGACGGGAATAAAGAGAGATCGAAGATGATAGCCGCGCTTGATACTTGGCATTAGTTCGTATATACGATTAACATTCCATGTTAAATACGTTCAAACATTGTCTTTTATTACTACATCTTCTCCTCATCGACTGTCAGATGCTTGATTCTTTCTAGATTTTGCGCGTAATCGGCCTGATCGTTCACAAACGTCTGATACCCCTTAAGCGACACGAGAGAACGAACAACAGCCATACGACACAGGCCATCCTCAATCGGCGAAAGATATTCCTTATAGGAAGACCATGGATAGGTTTCTAAGTCATCAGGGCGTATAAGAAAAGATGCCACGGGGTTCAGATGTACGTATCGGGTGAGGTGCAAGAATTGCTCATCTGTTTCCACCCGCACCGCTTTAAACGTTCCTTGAAACAGTGGCCCCACCCGGTGGCGCCGCAAATTGAAATACTTAGTATAACTGTTTGTGACGTTGGCGAGGAAATGGCGTATTCCCCCCTCTTGTTCTTGTCGCAGGATATAATGGAAATGATTGGGCATCAGGCAATAGGCAAGAAGAGATATTCCCATCGGTTTTGTTATCAGCGCTTCTTCAAAAATGCGCATCCCCGGCACGGGTAATTTGAGGTAGTGGGAGAGTGCAGCGCCGGGCTTCGCATACCGGTAGAACCACAGGGCGGTGAGCATTCGCTCGTACTCTCGCTTGTTGGTAAACACTGGCCGCCGCTCAACCCCGCGGTTAAACACGTGATAGATTTGCTGGTTTGTGAGCACTATGCTTCGATTGGTGGACATGTGCTCACACCGTATCTCGTTAACCAACCTTTGTCAAGAGGATGTTTGAACGTAGTTAACATGGAGGGTTAATTATCCTAGCGGGTTAATTATCCTAGCTTAAGTTTTACCCGGTTTGGGCTTATTGTAATAGTATTATTTAGGTTTAATTATTGATGTAGCTAGGCGTCGAAGATATCTTCTCTGGTATACTTCAGTTATGAAAGCAATTATTATCGGTACATCTTTGTCTGGCAAAACCACACTGGTTAACCATCTTCGTTCACAGGGTAATTTACCTTTATTTGAAATGGACGACGAGCTGGTAAGAACAAATAACGGAAGTTATCCTGATGATGTTAAATATAAACACCACGTCTTAGCTCCTCAAATAATAAAAGATATATTAAGAAAAGAGGAAATTATATTTTTTACAAATGCAGATTACTTCACTGATGAAGATTTAAAAACTGCAAAAAATATTGGTTTTAAAGTAATTCAGTTAGAAGTTGGGCTTGATGAACTCAAAAGGAGAAATGAGGTTAGAGTTCAGAAAGAAGGCAGGGATGATTGGAGCAGATGGTTTGAAGGAATGTTGAAATATCAAAAAGATATTAAAGAAAAAGGATTAGTAGATAAGGTTATAGCCATGAATCAGCCAATAGAAGATGCTGCGAAGGATTTGTTAACATTTTTAGAGGCATAAAGCATTGGCATAATAAGAAGTATTGATACGGAAGGATCGAAATACTACAATCAGTTCATGAAATACAATTTCTTCAATGATTATTCCGAGGGGGCGCACCCAAATATCCTCAAAGCCCTCGAGGAAAGCAATCTAATACAGGAAACCGGATATGGGCTGGATAGCTTTTCATTGAAGGCACAGGAGTTGGTCCGTGCACTGGTGAAAAACAAAGACGTTGATGTTCACTTAGTTTCCGGAGGAACGCAGGCAAACCTCATTGTGCTTGCTTCCATATTGAAGCCGTACGAATCCATAATCTCTGCAACAAGCGGCCATATCAACACTCATGAAGCTGGAGCCGTTGAGGCAACGGGGCATAAGATAGATGCCATTGAAGCGCCAGATGGTAAACTGACGCCGGAGCTGATAACCAATCTTGTCGCGGAACACGAAGATGAGCATATGGTCAAACCCCGCGTGGTTTTTATTTCCAATTCCACAGAGGTAGGGACCATATACAAGAAGAAAGACATAGAAAGGTTATCGGCGTATTGCAGAGAACATCACCTTTATCTTTACTTGGATGGTGCGAGGTTGGGATCCGCTTTGACTTCTTCAGAAAACGATCTTACGCTTGCGGATATTTGTTCCCTCACTGATGTGTTTTACATCGGCGGGACCAAAAATGGGGCATTCTTAGGCGAGGCGATCGTAATACGGAATAAAGAATTGCAAAAAGAGTTTCGGCGGATGATGAAACAACGAGGGGCATTGTTGGCAAAAGGCAGAGTCTTGGGCATTCAATTTGCAGAACTGCTTCGGGATAACTTGTTTTTTGATCTTGCAAAACATGCAAACGAGATGGCCGCACGGTTATCCAGCGGAATCGCGAAGTTGGGCTTCAAGTTCCTGACGAATTCTCCGACGAATCAAATCTTCCCGATACTGCCCAATCGCGTAATAGAAAAAATTCAAACGATGTATGGCTTCTACGTTTGGTCGAAAGTTGATGATAAATCGTCAAGCATCAGACTCGTTACTTCCTGGGCGACAAAAGAGGAAGCGGTTGAAGAATTCTTAGCGGATATAAAGTCTGTAGTATCATAGGATCGTGTTATACTTGTTTTATGCCATATATAAAAAAAGATCAGCGGCCGGGGGCGGATGCGGCGGTACAGCCGCTTATTGACCACCTCAAAGGGCTACCGTTGGAGGAGCAGGACGGGGTGCTCAATTACGCCATAACCAAGACCATCAAGGCTGTGTACCCGCTGAAATATTTCCACTTGAATAGGGCACTGGGCGTGCTTTCCGCCGTCACCCACGAGCTGTACCGCCGGGTGATTGGTCCGTACGAAGACACGAAAATAAAAGAAAACGGCGACGTTAGATAGTCTCCGATCCCCGCCGCACTTGACAGAGGCTTATTGTTTCCTTTACGCTTAAGTCAAGGAGTGATTGATGAATTCCTGCCTGCTCCATGCTTCTTCAAACCTGCGAGATCCTCTCGGTTTTTCCAACGTTGTCCGCCTTAGCTTAGCAAAATCTTTAGATCTGCCCGCCTATGCTTCCGAACTATCCTCCACATCTTACCGTTCGCCTTACCTACTATTCGTAGCGCGGCTCACGGAGTGATGATAGGAGGACGTAAGAAACTGTAACATTCGTATATAACTCATGAACAGTTTCTAACGAAGGGGGTGATACAGGATGAAAATGAAAGAAGTCGATTGGTTGGCGTATGTACTCGTGACCGTGGGTGCCATCAACTGGGGATTAGTCGGAGCATTCCGGCTTGATCTGGTGCAGACCATTTTGGGCACGAGCCCAGCGCTCGTACAATTGGTTTACATATTAATTGGTCTATCAGGACTCTATTGGTTATATAAGATGACGACGAAGGGGAAGAAGTAAAGCGTGGGATGAGCACGTGATAAGAAACCTTCTCTGCTAAGGGGAGGTTTCTGTTTTTGGAAAAATAGGGTACTATACGCTTCATATGAAGAGACTCCTCCTGGTATTTGCTCATCCTGATGATGAATCCTTTACTGCTGCAGGAACCATCGCTAAATACCGAAAAGCCGGTTGGGAAGTGACTTTGGTGTGCGCAACGCACGGCGAAAAAGGGGGAGCAGGTCCGTATGCACCCGTCTCCTCTCAAAAACTGGGGGCAATCCGACAAAAAGAATTGGAAGAAGCTGCCGCGGTGCTTGGGATATCCCACATGATTCTTTTGGATTATAAGGATGGGAAACTTGCGAAACTTGAGGCAGGGGAACTTGAAGACATTTTGTATAAAAAGATGGAGGAGACCATTCCTGATTGCATCATAACCTTTGATACAACCGGCGTCAGCAATCATCCTGACCACATAAAAATAAGCTACGCTACGACGTTTGCATTTCAAAAATATGCTGCCTGGGTGGAAGATCAACTGCGGTTAAGAAGTACTATCACTACTGACGTTTTGCCCAAGCTGTACTACGCGTGCATGCCGGAAAGCGTGGCCGCGTTCCTCAAAAAAAACAAAAATATTCCTACTCAATCCTTCGGCAAGCCGTGGACCGGTACCGCGGATAAGCTGGTGACGACGGTGATTGACATCAGCAGGTTCACCGGCCTTAAACGAAAGGCGCTGTTGTCGCATCGGTCGCAACAGGTGGACGTGCAGCGTTTCCTGTCTTTTGCAGCAAATCCGCTTGCCAAACATGAATATTTTATTCTGCGCATGCATGGGACGACGGAAGTGTTTATGGGCAAAAACGACCGCGTTTTCAACAAGTTGTGAGGTATGAAAAACAATTTGATCATTAATAATCTGCACGTCTCCGTAGAAGGGAAAGAGATTCTGCGCGGCGTCAGCTTACGCGTTGCCGCGGGCGAGGTGCATGCGGTGATGGGCCCGAACGGAAGCGGGAAATCAACACTCGCGTATGCCCTTTTAGGGCATCCCTCATATAAATGCCAAATGCCAAATGCCAAATGCCAAATAAGAATTGGAAACAAAGACATTTCAAAATTGCCCACGGAGGAACGGGCAAAGGCAGGGTTGTTTTTAGCTCTGCAAAGCCCGATTGCCATCCCGGGAGTGACGGTTGGCAATCTCCTTCGCTCTGCCTACCGGGAGAAGCAAGGTGGAAAAAGTCATAAACTGCCAGCAGCAATCCAAAATCCGGCGTTGGCCCAACGGCTGGCTGGCTCAGACATCGTAGGATTTCAGAAGCAGATGAAGGAATACGCGCGGCGATTACATTTGGATGAAAACCTGTTTACCCGCGGCATCCATGACGGGTTTTCCGGCGGCGAAAAAAAGAAGATAGAAATGCTGCAGGCACTCGCCCTTGCCCCTAAATTTGCGATATTTGATGAAATAGACACGGGACTGGATGTCGATGCGCTGAAAACCGTGGCCTCTGCCATGCGGACACTTGCAAAAAACGGCACGGGGATCATCGTGATAACGCACTATCAGCGGATCCTCAAGTATCTTAAGCCGGATGTCGTGCATGTATTGGTAAACGGCAGAATTGTAAAAACAGGGAACTCCTCGTTGGCAAAGATAATTGAGGAACAGGGGTATCAAAAATATAGTACAAAGGGCTGAGGTCGCTTATATATGAGTCAATTGGTTATTGACGACACCTACAAATACGGCTTCCATAAGCCGGAAACGTACGTGTTTAAGTCCAAAAAAGGGCTGGATCGGACCGTGGTGGAGGAAATTAGTTCTCACAAAAACGAACCTCCGTGGATGCGGGAATTCCGGCTCAAAAGCTTATCCATATTTGAACGCAAGCCTCTGCCACCCTGGGGAGGAAATCTTGCTACCATAGACTTTCGCAGCATTTACTACTATCTCAAGCCGATGGACAAGAAGGTAAGCAGGTGGGATGACTTGCCGCCGGACATCAAAGATACCTACGATAAAATCGGCATTCCCGAAGCGGAGAAAAAATTCCTTGCCGGCGTTTCTGCTCAATACGAAAGCGAGGTTGTGTACAAAAGTATCCAATCCATGCTTACCAA
>CAYIWI010000036.1:0-7229 GCA_964367065.1 uncultured Gammaproteobacteria bacterium | reverse complement strand
CACGGCGCAGGTTCTGACAAACGGCCTTTACCTTCTGGGTATCGAGACACTGGAGCAGATGTGAGGCTAAAGCATGCTCACCCATGTATGTTGTAAGTCGCGGTCGCGACATGTAACATACATGATAAGAAGTCCGGCCATCCAACTGAGGTTGGAAATGGAGAGCTAGACAGGTTTCAGCGGGGCGATGAGGGTGAGGTAATCTTGGGGCCGGAGTTTGAGGCCGGATAAACGGATGATCCACGGTGCCCACCGACGGCTCGACAGCAACCGTTGGGCAGTTTGCCAATCGCGGAAGCATAGCAAAATTCGTCGGAGAACGCAAAACTTGCCAAACAAAAAAATTGCCAGAATGGACAGAATTGACGGTCTTTGGTATAATACCGCTCTATGACGACAGAGACTGAGACAATAAGGGGAGTGTGGGAAGTCCAGATGGCAGCCACGTACGAAGAACACCGAACTCGATGGACTCGCATTCGGGAAGCTACGGTACACAAATTTCACCTTGCGCTGCACAGAGAGCGGGGAGAGAACCTCCCCAAACGCCTTGCGCTCACAGACGATATGGCTAATCTTGAGGCAGAATTAACGTCTCTGGGTTTAGATCCAGGGTACATCCGGTCCGTGCACAACGCCCAAGACGAAGGTCATCTCCCGCACACATACCTTCCCACTTCAGGTACGGATCAAGGGTGAAATCAAGGTTGCACCTTGCACCTTCCACCAAGTATTATTGAGCTGAATAAAAGGCTCTACCACCCCAGCAGTAACAGTTCAGAGTTCCGATATTTTATTCTTCGAGCGAGCGTAGCGAGTCGAGAAGTTTCCTTAATGTAGTTCTCGACTACGCTCGAACAATAAGATTTGTATCGGAAGAGTGAGCTGTTACCCAGCAGTTTTCCGGGACAGTTTCGAGTTTACGGAAGAGGTTTTCTTTTTTCTCCGTTTTTGGTAGCCGGGGCTGCCCCGGACTGCTTCTGTGCCTGCTGGATGGATTTGGAGATGGCAGCCAGCGGCGTGGTGACCACCTGCGGCAGGCTTTTGGGACGGTCTGAGATTTCTTCTTCAAGTTTGCGTTCAATGTAGGACACGTTGGTGGCTTTCACCATCGCATCCAGCTCCGGATCATTGAGCGGGATGTTGTGAAAGCGATGGAGGTTGGCCAGCAGCTGCAGCGCCTTGGTGAGTTCCCGTTCGGCAATGAGGTTGACCTGGAGCTCCAGCTCATCGCGGAGCGTCGCAACGTAGGCCTGCCGGTTTTGGCTCATCAGGACGATGATGGTCAAAAATATTGCCTCAAGCGACACGGTCATGGTCAGGAGGATGAACGGAAACGGGTCAAACGGCCGGATGCCGGGGATGATCCCTGCGTTGAACACAATCCAGAAGGCAAATACGCTCGCGTTGATGGCGAAAAATTCAATCGTGCCAAAGTATGACGTGGCCCAGTCCGCGACGCGCACGGCAAACGGCCGTTTTTTTAACGCTTTAGCCTGAAAGCTTCGGATCAGGCGGCGCGTTGCGCGGGGTTCTCGGTGTCCGTTCTCCATCATATCCCCTATGGTAGTACCGTTTCGTGGCCGATTGCAAGTAGGAATCGGCGCTTGAATCGGCGCTTGAGGACAAACTTGATATAATGACACAATGGATCAGGAGTGCATCAGAAATTTCGCGATTGTGGCCCACATCGATCACGGCAAGTCCACGCTTGCGGACCGGCTCATGGAGATGACGGGGACCGTTGCCAAACGGGAGATGATGGAACAATTGCTCGACAGCAATCCGATTGAGCGGGAGCGGGGGATCACGATTAAACTCGCGCCGGTGAGAATGATATACAGAATGCCAAATGATGAATGCCAAATGCCAAATAAAAAACAAACATTTAGCATTGGTCATTCAGCATTCAGCATTTCAAATTCAGCGTATATTTTGAACCTGATCGACACTCCCGGACATGTAGACTTTTCCTACGAGGTCAGCCGCTCGTTGGCTGCGTGCGAGGGGGCACTTTTAATTGTGGACGCCACGCAGGGAGTGCAGGCGCAGACGCTTGCGAATCTCCACGAGGCCAGGGAACACAAACTCACGATTATTCCCCTTATCAACAAGATTGATTTACCCAATGCGAGAATAGAAGAGACGCTTAGAGAGCTTAGTAGCTTAGGGTTTAGAGAAGAGGAAGTCATAAAGATTTCTGCAAAAACAGGGGAGCATGTGGAGCAAGTCTTGGAGGCAATTGTGGAGCGGATTCCGGCGCCTAGCGGTGCACCGACTGGTGCGCTGCGTGCCCTGGTTTTTTCCTCCCAGTATGATCCGCACAAAGGCGTGGTGGTGTTTGTGCGGGTGGTGGATGGGTCTATTGGGGGCGCTGAGGTCGTCCCGCTCAGCGGGACTCCCCGCGCCATACCGCTTCGCTTTCTCGCTTCCGGTGCCGAGGTGACGCCGATTGAGATAGGGTACTTTTCGCCGAAAATGATATCTTCCGATACCTTGCGAACCGGTGAGGTCGGTTATATTGCCACCGGACTCAAAGACATCCGCGTGGCGAAGGTGGGGGATACGATTACGCAGGTATATTATTCTTCGAGCGAACGAAGTGAGTCGAGAAGTTCACAAATGAGTAGTTCTCGACAAGCTCGAACAATAATTCTGCCGCTTGCGGGGTACAAAGAGCCCAAACCCATGGTGTTTGTGGGCCTGTACCCGGTGAACAGCGACGACATAAGCGAGGCCCGCGAGGCTATGGAGCGGTTGCGGCTTTCCGACAGTGCCTTCTCCTTCCGGCCGATTGCGTCGGCCGCACTCGGGCACGGCTTTCACTGCGGCTTCTTGGGGCTTCTCCACGCTGAAATCGTGCAGGAGCGCCTCGTGCGGGAGTTTGGGATGACGATGATTGCAACTTCTCCGAGCGTGGAATATCGGGTTGCGCTTAAACATGGTGCAAAAGTCCCGCACCTGCGCCCTGCTGAGGTCGCCAACAGAAATTTAGATCCGTCTTCAGAAGATAGCTTCCGCAACACTTTCAAAACCCCACGGTTAAAGATTGAAGCCGGACTAAATTTTGTTGGTTCCCCGCAGGGCTTAGTCGTTTCAATTCAATCCGCTTCAGAATTCCCCGACCCTTCGCTGATTGAAGAGGTCCGCGAGCCGGTGATGCAGGTTTCGATTTACAGCCCCAAACGCTACGTGGGCGCCATCATGCAGTTGTGTCAGGAAAAGCGGGGAGCGTACATAGACCTTACCTATCAAGCCGACCAGGCGGAGTTTACCTACCTCATTCCGCTTTCAGAGATGATTATCGATTTCTTTGACCGGCTCAAAAGCATCACGGAAGGCTACGCCTCGCTGGACTACGAATTTTTTGATTACCAGCCGGTGAATGTGGCGAAAGTTGATATTCTCGTGAATAAAGAAAAGGTTGACGCGCTGTCATTTTTGGTGGTTGCGGATCAAGCGCGCCACAGAAGCATCGCCATAGTCGAGCGCTTGGCAGATGTTATCCCGCGGCACCAGTTTACTATTCCCATACAGGCGGCCATAGGCGGAGACATTATCGCCCGGGCGGATGTAAAGGCCTTCCGAAAAGACGTGACGCAAAAACTTTACGGCGGCGACCGCACGCGCAAAGATAAGCTCCTGGAGGCGCAAAAGAAAGGCAAGGCCAGGATGAAAAAGGTTGGGAACATAGAGATCCCACAAAACGCATTTTTTCAGATCCTAAAAACAGGATAACTGGCCGCAGTCCCGCACCACCGCTCTTGCGACGCGAGGACGCAGACCTCGGGAGCAAGTAAGGTTGGTGGCGGGGGAAGAGTCGCATGAAGCTTGTGGGACGCGTAGAGATACCCCAGGGCGCGTTTTTTGAAGTGTTGAAAAGGTTCTAGGTTACCTAAGTAACTTACGCGTTAGGACAAGGAGAACGTGCAACGTTAGCAATAATACTCCATTGACTGCTAAAACGAGACCTAAACTTTGAACAAGAGAAGAAAGGATTGTCGTGGCAACCTCCAGCACTTTTCCTTCCAATCCGATGCGAAGACCGATTGCATATGCAGCGCCTATGAACAAGCTTAGTGTGATAGCCAGGGGCCAAAACCCTTTGAGGTCTTCGCGGGAAGAGAACATGGAATTGGAAATAGCAAATAAGAGATAAGATGTAAGAAGCAAGAGGTAAGAATTTGAGTGCTCAATGAGCTGGGGAATCCACCAAGAGAGTGCGGCGAGGGAGAGGATTCCGGCGAAGATGGGGGACAGGCCGATGGCAGCGCGGCGGAAGGGCCCGGTTTGTGCTATCGCGACCGAGCCGGTTTTTATATTTACCTCACGAATGGACTCGGGTGCAAGCGTAAGTTTGCCCGTTCGGACACCCAAAATTTCAGCGGTAAACAGGTGGCTCAACTCATGGATCACCGTGCCGGGGAAAAGGAGGAGTGTGACGGCGCTTACGGCCGCGGATCGCGCGCGGAACAGGAGAAGAAAAAAGGCATAGAGCTTCTGTATGAGGAGGCGCGACAAAAAAAAGAGGCCGGCAAGCTCGGTAAAGAGCAGAAGGAGCGAACCCATTACTTATAGTATTCAGAATTTTTTGTTTTCTGTCAAATGAGTTTTTTTGTCAAATGAAGCATGAAATTGAGACTTTGACAAATTTCCGCCATGGCGAGATTTTGTCAAGCACGGGTTATGCGCCAAGCCCGTATCCTCATTCAACGTGATTTCCGATAGAGGAAGCAGGTTGAAAAATGGGTGCTGAATTAGGAAAGTGCCGGTGCGTGTACCCGTCTACAAGAAAATTGCCTGCAGCATCTGTGAGTGGAGCGCCATCCCGCCCAGTGCGAACAGCGGCACCAAAAACGATCGCGTGATTCACTTCTTCAATTCGCCACACTCGACGTGCGAGTTGATCCGGTTGGAGCGCGTGGAACGGTGAGTGCGTTTTGGCCCTCACAGCTTCCGGAGCCACAAGGACGAGATCCCCGGGTTTGAGACCTAAATCTGTTGCACTAAGGTAGGAAACTATTTCTGTCATAATTTTGTCAGGAGAACAGAGTATAGCAGAGGATGGGGATGCTGTAAAGAGTGTTGTGGAGGCCTTCGTCTACCGTTTCGGAAACGGCGGGAAGCGGGGCGGGGGAGGAGGCGGAGGGGTGTATTTGGCCCGGCCTTCCCAGACCAGCTGGACGTCCTGCTTGATCACCTTTTCCGCAAGCTGGGCGGCTGCGTCGTAGTGGCCCTGCTTGATGAGATTGCGGACCGTTTCCTGGGCCTGCTTGGTGACATTGTGTTCATATTCACGTAAGTATGGAAGAACGACGGGCGAGAGCTCCGGCATGGTATCATCGAGTTTGGAAATCGCGCGGTAGAGCGCTTCCATGCTCATGCCCGGCTGCAGGAGATCCAGCACCCGCTGGGAGACCTGCTGGCTTCGCTCTTCGGTCATGGATCCGTCAGCCATCCGGGCTTTCACCAGTTCGACCACCTTGAGTTCTATCTGTTGGCGGATGTCGTCGGGACTCATATAAAATTAGTGTAGAGTGAAACGCGGAGAGTGTAAAGGAGAAAAATATGTATGTTGTAAGTCGCGGCCGCGACATGCAACATACATATTTCGTTTTGGGGTCTCGATTGTTGGGAGAAAGTTTGGTACGATAGAAGCCTTATGGTGCAAGGAGGATGGAAACGAACTCCCGTCGGCCAGCACGGGAACATTCGCTATTACGAAAAAATTGCCCTTCCCAATGGCGTTCGGCTCATCCTCGTGCCCATGGAGGGAGTCAATTCGGTTGCTACCTCGGTGATGGTGGCGGTCGGTAGCCGGTACGAGACGCCTCAAATAAACGGGATCAGTCACTTCCTGGAGCACATGGTGTTTAAGGGCACGAAAAAGTATCCGACGACGGATGATGTGAACATTATCGAGCGCGCCGGCGGGCTCCAAAATGCCTATACCGATATCGACGTCACGAGTTTTCATAACAAGGTACTTAGCAGTGACTGGGAGTTAGCGCTAGACGTTAATCGTGAGCTTGCTCTGGCGCCCTTACTCCTGCAAAAACACGTGGACCGCGAGCGCAATGTCATCATTGAAGAAATGAAGCGCTATGAAGACGAGCCCGCGGCAAAAGTGGAGGAAGCGTTTCATCACCTGCTATATCAGGGCACGACGCTCGGGATGCGTATTATTGGTGAGGAAAAAAGTCTGCGGGCGGTGGCGTCGGCCGAGCTTAAACACTATCACGACCAATGGTACCGGCCGGAGGGGATTGTGGTGGTGCTGGCCGGAGCTATCAGCTATCAGCTATCAGCTATCAGCAAAAAGACAGAAGAGTGGTTTGGGACGTTAGGTAGCCTAGGTAACTTAGGTAACGTAGAAAACGTCAGAGATCAGCAGGACAAACCAAGGCTTGCCGTCGTCACCAAGCCGGATGTGAGCCAGGCACACGTGGTGTTGGGCCTCCGGACCTTTAGCCGGACGAGTGTCGAGCGCTACGCATGGAGCCTGTTTAACCTGATTATGGGCGTGTCGTTTACCTCACGGCTCTTCCGCGAAATCCGTGAGAAGCGGGGCTTATGCTACCATATCCGCAGTTCCCAAAGCAGTTACGCGGATGTGGGCAACTGGAGCATCTACGCGGGCGTCGCAACGGAAAAAGTTGAGGAAGCAACGAAAGCAATTCTTGCCGAAATTGCGAAGGTGGCCCAGAAGGGTGTAACGGAAGGGGAACTGCGGGTGGCCAAGAAGCGCTTAAAAACCATTTTGGCGTTCAAAAGCGAGGATCCGGAGTTTTTGGCGGAATACTTCGGCCGGCAGGAAGTGTACCGCGAACCCATTGAGACATTGGATGATTACATCAAGCAGATTGACAAGGTAACAAAGCAGCAAATTAACAAATTAACCCAAAAATATCTGGTGCAGAAAACCTTAAACATGGCTCTGGTGTGGAACAAACAGCGCGAGGAAGGGATGGAGAAACTTCTCCAAATTTGACTAATTGGACCAATTCGACTAATTTGAAAGATATGGTAGAACGAACAGTCGTCCTCATCAAGCCCGACGGCATGGAAAAGCACATTATCGGCAAAGTCATTGACCGGTTTGAGTCGCAGGGGTTGGTCGTTAAGGCTCTCAAAATGGTCCGTTTGACGCAAAAAATCCTCGACGTCTGGTACGCCCACCACAAAGACAAACCGTTTTTCCCCGAACTCTCCAAACAAATGATGTCCAC
>CAYIWI010000035.1:1800-7422 GCA_964367065.1 uncultured Gammaproteobacteria bacterium | reverse complement strand
AGAATGTCCTGGACCGCAGGACTCCGGAAGTGTTTGATATTTTGGAGGAAATTACCCGTGACCATCCGGTGCTTCTTAACCGCGCGCCGACGCTCCACAAGCTGGGAATCCAGGCGTTTTACCCCATTCTTATCGAAGGATCCGCCATCCGTATCCATCCGTGCGTGTGTGCCGGATATAATGCGGATTTTGACGGCGATCAGATGGCGGTCCATATCCCGTTATCGGACAAAAGCAAGCATGAGGCAGTGCACCTGATGCTTCCGACACACAGCCTTCTCAAGCCCGCAGACGGGTCGCCCATCACCGTGCCCAATAAAGAAATGGTGTTGGGTTGTTATTTCTTAACGACCGTTACTCAAGCGGGTACAAGGAAACAATCTGCAGATCTTCCGACATTCGCTTCTCCCGAGGAAGCAATTTTCGCCTACCAATCCGGTCGGGCAGCTCTCAGGGCGCTGATGCGGGTGCGCATTGAAGGGGAGCTTTTGGAAACATCGATCGGCCGCGTATTGTTTAATGAAATTTTGCCCCGCGAGCTCCGCTATATGAATGCGCCGGTTAAGGCAGCAACCGTGAAAAGCATCATTACGAAAGCACTGACCATTTACAGTAAGGAAGAGGTCGTGACGCTCATTGACGCGATTAAAAATTTGGGTTTTTGGGGAGCGACCCTCTCCGGAGGGTTGTCGGTATCGGTGTTTGATTGTGAGATTATTGACCAGAAACAGACGATTGTTGCGGAGGCCGAAGTCAAAGTGACGGAAGTGGACCAGAACTATCAGCAGGGACTTATCACTCTTGAGGAAAAGAGGCGTTTGGCCAATGACATATGGATAGAAGTGACCGAGCGTATTGCAGATCTTACATGGCAGGCGTTAGGGGCGGACAATCCCGTGAAGATGATCATCGAAAGCGGAGGAGCCCGTGCGTCAAAGGATCAACTCAAGCAATTGTCGGCTATGAAGGGGTTAGTCGTGGATCCGTTGGGGAAGATCGTGGAACTTCCGACGAAGAGTAATTATCGCGAGGGCTTGTCGATATTTGAGTACGTGACCAGTACCCGCGGATCGCGCAAAGGGCTAACGGATTCAGCGCTCAAAACGGCGGATGCGGGATACCTGACCCGGCGGTTGGTTGATGTGTCCCATGACATGATTATCAGGATAGACGATTGCGGTACGGATGAAGGCTGGGAGATCCGGCGCGATGAAGATCGTCAGACGCTGTTTGCCACCCGGGTCATCGGGCGGTTTACCGCAGCGGCGGTGCTGGCCCACGACGGTAAGACGGTGGTGATAGCCAAAGGGGAAGAACTGACGGACGCAAATATTCATTTGTTAGAAAAGCACAAGGTGGTATCAGTCACCGTGCGGTCGCCGCTGACGTGTGGCGCAGCAGTGGGTATGTGCGCGAAGTGTTACGGCAGGGATTTTTCCACCAATGCACAAGTAGAGTTGGGTACACCCGTGGGAGTCATCAGTGCGCAGTCCATCGGCGAGCCCGGTACCCAGTTGACCATGCGCGTGCGGCACGCCGGCGGTATTGTCGGACTGGATGTGACGCAGGGGTTGCCGCGGGTAGAAGAATTGTTTGAAGCGCGGACCCCGCACACGCTTTCGCCGGTTGCGGAAATTGCCGGTCGCGCCGAGGTGACCGAAACAGAAGCAGGATACAACGTGCGCATACGAAATACGGCCATCAAGCCTCCGGAAGAGCGCGAATATGTCATTCCCTTAACGTCTGAATTGAAAGTGAAGGATGGAGATTTGGTTGCCACCGGTGACCAATTATCCAGCGGCTATCTGGATATCAAACAAGTGCTGGCCGTCCGTGGGCTCCGGGGCGCGCAGAAATATCTGATTAACGAGGTGCAGCGCGTCTATGAGTCGCAGGGTATACAGATTTCAGACAAGCACTTTGAAGTGATCGTGCGTAAAATGAGCGAAAAGGTGCGCATCGATACACCGGGAGATACCATGCTGTTGCCCGGGGAACTGGTGGATCGCACGCGTTTCCGCGAAGAAAACGCCCGGGTGCTTGCCGCAGGCGGCGAGCCGGCCACCGCGCAGATTATTATCCTGGGGATTACCCGCGGATCGCTCTTAACCGAGTCTTGGCTTTCGGCCGCGTCGTTTCAGGAAACGACCAATGTATTAACCGATGCAGCGCTGGCTGCTAAGGAAGACAAGTTGTTGGGGCTCAAAGAAAATGTTATCATCGGTCGGCTCATTCCGGTGACCGCGGATCGGGCAAGCATTGCACAATAATATGCCAACCATAAATCAATTAGTGAGAATGGGAAGAAAAAGTAAGCCAAAGAAAATCAAAGCGACGGCGCTTCGTAAATTTTTTAATGCGAAAGACCGAGTGATGCGGCAGTTGCCCTCGCCGTTTAAGCGCGGCGTGGTGACGCTGGTAAAAACCATGACGCCCAAAAAGCCAAACTCCGCGCTTCGGAAAGTCGCGCGTGTCCGGCTTTCCAATAAGCAGGAAGTGACGGCCTACATACCCGGCATCGGCCATGAACTTACGGAACATGCGATCGTCCTGGTGCGCGGCGGCCGAGTACCGGATTTGCCGGGTGTCAAGTATCACATCGTACGCGGCAAGTACGACATGAGCGGGGTTGTCAATCGCAAGCAAGGCAGGAGCCGCTACGGCACCAAAGCGGGAAGTCCGGGACCGGCGCCAGCAGCAGCCAGCTAATCTATGAGAGGAAAACGTGTCAGTCACATCCTTACCCCGGCAGATCCCATCTACGGGAATCGTTTGCTTGCCCGGTTTATCAACCGCGTGATGAAAAGCGGTCAGAAAAGGACCGCAGAACAGAGCGTCTACCGGGCGCTTGCGATCATCAAGGACAAAGGGGAAGATCCCATCAACGTATTTGAGACTGCCATAGCCACCGTGGGCCCCAAAATGGAAGTGCGCGCCCGGCGCGTGGGGGGAGCCTCCTACCAGGTTCCGGCCGAAGTGCGCGGTGACCGGCGGGTGGCGTTGGCCATCCGATGGCTCGTGCAGTTTGCCAATAAGCGAAGCAACCGCGAATACAAAACGTTTTCCAAAAAACTCGCCGCAGAACTGCTGGACGCTTCCCACGGTCAGGGCGAGGCGATCAAGCGGCGCGACACGGTGCTGCGCATGGCAGAGGCAAACAGAGCCTTCGCTCACTTCAAGTGGTAAATTGTAATAGCGCAATTTATTGCGCGTTATGAAACAAGAAGTACTTATCCATTTCCGCCGCGTTGACCCCACGTTATTTTCGGTTCTGGCGAAAATTCCCAACAAAGAACACTTTGTACCGGTGACATCACGGGATCTTTTTTCCGACCTTGTGGAGACGATTATCTGCCAGCAACTTTCGGATAAAGCAGGAGCGACGATTTTTGGGAGATTTCAGAAGTTGTTTACCCCCGGCAAGGTGACGCCGGAGCGGGTACTGGAATTTTCTGATGAAACAATTCGCGGCGTCGGGACCTCGCGGTCCAAAGTAGGCTTCATAAAAAATCTTGCCCAACACGTGCTCACCAAATCCGTCCAATTGGCCCAATTAGCCAAATTGCCCGACCAAGAAGTCATTCGCGAGCTTACCAAACTCAAAGGCATCGGGCCATGGACTGCGGAAATGTTTCTGATGTTTTCCTTGGGACGCGAAGATGTGTTTTCTTATGGAGATTTGGGATTGCGTAACGCCATAAAAAAATTGTATGGCTTGAAAAAAGATCCGACGAAAAAACAAATGGAGTCGCTCACCCGCAAGTGGTCCCCGTACCGCACGTATGCAGCCAGAATTCTTTGGAGGAGCTTGGAGTTGTAGTAGCGCAATTTATTGCGCGTTGTAATAGCGAAATTCATTTCGTGCATGAATTCTGATACTCCTACGGCACGGGGAACACTAGATAAGAATTGACATTCAATTACGTTTAAACTATAAGATAACCATGCCGATCAATATTTATGAACTAGAAGGACGTGTATCTGCGGTAGCAGGGGGGGCATTTTTAGGTGGAGCTGTTTATGAAGGAGCGACTTCCCTTGTGAAATCAATGATTTTTGTCGACCAAACGCTTTCTAGATTGCATGGGGATGTCGCATGCGTTTCTGGTTTATTATTTATAGCCGCAGTAGGTGTAATATTACGTGTGAATAGTCGTTCTCGTCTTAATGGCGATCAGCCAACTCAAGACTATCCAAACGTAAACGCGTAGCGAATGCCTTCTTCTTGATATAGCTCGATGAGTGATGCGGCAACAGCGATAATTTCCGAAGTTGCCTCATCAATACTGTTTCCTTGGGCATAACAGTCTCGCCATACGGGGCATGTAGCGATAAAATATTCGCCTTCCTGGGCAATTTCTATGGGGAGTTGGTAGCTTTGAATGGTTTTCACCCGTTTCATATGAGCGTATTGTACCACGATTTCGCAATGAGTTGTGTGCGTGCGGTACAATGGAGATATGCCGTTGAACTGGGTTGACTGGATCATCCTCGCGGTTGCCCGTGCCCACCAGGGGTTTATGAACAGTCCGGGTCACCGCCGCAACATCCTGGACCCCCAATTTACCCGCATCGGCATCGGCATCATTAGTACTGAGGTGTATGGTATCATGGTCACCCAAAACTTTACGAATTAACTTCGAAGAATTGTTATCCCTATTACACCTATAAACGCCAGTACGATTCCGAGATATTTTCTCAATGAGATTTTTTCTTTCAAAATAAATCTTGAAAAAAGAACCACCAACGCTCCGTTAGTTCCTGTAATTGGTGAAGCAATCGATGCTGGGGCAAAAGAAAAGCTCAACCACAAAAATCCTGTTCCAATTATATTGAACAATCCGCCCAAGAGTGCATATTGGTAGTCTTTAAATTTCTTTATAAGTCCTTCGAGTGATTTCATCAGTGATTGTTTTTCAATTTTTAGATAAGCAACAGCAACCGGAATTTGCACGAACCCCAGAGAAAACAAAAAACTGAAATCGTTTGATCGGTTGATGTATCCTTTAGAAATCGTATCTGAAAACCCAATACAAACCGCAGCAATGAACGGCCAAAGTATTCCTTTTTGAAGTTTTACCTCGCTTTTCTTAATCTTGTCTGGAGCACTGGCGATAATGCTTCCTAATATGGCTAAAGCTACAAAGAAGGCTACTGGTAAAGATAATATTTCGTTGTTCAACAATCGAGAGAATACGACGGTATAGACTGGATAGGTAGCAAGAACAGTTGTCGTGACCGCAAGTTCTCCATGCGATAGCGCATAAAAAACAATTGCTTCAGACAAAATTGCTGAAATTACGGCAAATGTGATGGCATTGCCCCAATTTACAGTCTGGGATATTCCCATAAACATTGCCAGGGGAACCCAAATCAATAGGCCAAATATGGCATCAAAAAAGAAAGCAACGGAAGGTGGAAAATCGTGATAGCTTTTTCTTAACGACAATTGAGAGAAAGCAATAAATACAGCACAAAGAAATGCAAAGATAATTCCCGTCATTCTTGCATTATAACTTAATACTAGTTAAAGGAAATCCATGTTCAGTTCAAAAATAAATTTGCGCAAAAATGCAATTGCATTTTTTGACAAATCTATTCTTAGCATCCTATGATGGGTAT
>CAYIWI010000035.1:0-1700 GCA_964367065.1 uncultured Gammaproteobacteria bacterium | reverse complement strand
ATGGTGTTTTTTGACATCCCGACCGGACATGGCGCGCGCAATATTTTTCGCGAAAATCTCATCAGTATGGGATTTTTTCAGATGCAGAAAAGTGTGTATATACATCCATTTCCATGTAGAAAACAGATTCAGTTTCTTCGCGAAGTATACGAGATGCCGCACAGTGTAAAACTCGCCACAATTGAACATCTGGAAAACGACGATGACCTGCGACGCTTTTTCCGTCTTGACTAAGGTGTGAAAATAATAAGGAGGAAAATAAATTTGTTTATTCATGCAATTGCATTTTTAAGCAAATTTATTTTTGTAATGTTTTTAGTTTCAATATTTTTTGCCTGGGTAAAAGAAAAAGCTGTATACTCCTTATATGAAACTGCTTTTGACCTCCGGGGGCATTACCAACCCCTCCATTGCCAACGCACTTTCTGAACTTTTGGGCAAGCCGTTTGGAAAGTCTCATCTTACGTTTATTCCCACTGCGGCGAATGTGGAGAAGGGTGATAAAACGTGGCTGGTGACTGACATGTACAATCTCCTTAAGCTTGGGTTTTCTTCGTTTGACATTACGGATATTTCCGCAGTTCCCAAAGACTACTGGCTGCCGAGTTTTGAGAAGGCGGACGTCCTTGTTTTCGGTGGGGGAAATACGAGTCATCTGTTGACGTGGATGGAAAAATTGGGAGTCAAGGATGCGTTGCCGACACTCCTCCAAACAAAAGTCTATATGGGCATAAGCGCCGGGAGCATGGTGGCGGCGAAAACTGTTTCTCTTTCCAAAGAGGGAATTTTGTATTATGAAACCGTCGGAAGCTTTGTGGACAGTAAAGGTTTGGGGTTTGTCGATTTTGAAATACGGCCGCACCTAAATTCACCGGATTTTCCCAAAGTCCGCCTTGATTACCTGGAAAAACTCGCGCGCGAAACACCCATGACCTTTTACGCCATCGACGACGCCTCGGCTGTGAAGGTTGACGGTGCCACCGTTTCCGTTGTGTCAGAGGGGAAGTGGAAGAAATTCAATTAACCGGCCACATTTCGTGATACGATGGAATAGTGAAACGTACGATTGACTGCATTGTTCCTTTTTATAACGAGGGAGAGCGGGTGGTTCAGGTTGTTGCGGCACTCGCAAACGTGGCTTCGATTGACTGCATCATTTGCGTTGATGACGGCTCCACGGATCACACAGCAGACGTTTTGAAGACAAAATTCCCCGGGATAACGCTCGTCCGGCTGGAAAAGAATATAGGGAAATCCGGCGCGATTTTTGTCGGTCTTCAGGAAGTAAAAAATGAAAACGTTTTGCTTTTTGATGGTGACCTCATGCATGTAAGTTCACGGGGAGTAGAAGCCGCATGTAATAAATTCTTGGCGGATCCGTTGCTCGATATGCTGATCATAAAAGTTCGCGGAGAACGGCGATATAAGATTATGGATGATGTATTTCGAAATTATATCGTTCAAAGCGGAGACAGGATACTCAAAACCAAAGATCTGCGGGAAGTCCAACGGCTCCATCCAACCGGATACCAAATAGAAGTAGCCATCAACCAATATATGATGGTCCACCACAAAAACGTCCGCTGGTTTCCTATCTCCGCATTAAATTTTCATAAAACTCACAAGCTATCCTTCTTTGAAGGATGGGGAAAAGATTTGCGGATGGACAGGGAGATTATGGCATACCTCGGCCCGGTGAG
>CAYIWI010000034.1:0-7472 GCA_964367065.1 uncultured Gammaproteobacteria bacterium | reverse complement strand
TGGTCTTTGTCGGACAGGGAATTGACCCAGTCGTCGTCGGTCATGTTGGTCAGGGTGCCGTGAGCCGTCCCGTCGCTGTCATAGGCACGGGTACCGGAGCTCTCGTCAAAGTGATACAAAGCCACCAAACCGGCGTCGCTGGTATCAAGGCGGCGGGCGTTGTAATCATTGGCTACTTCGGCGGCGGTGCGAACGTCGTCGTAGAGGATCACTTCGTCAATCTTGCCCTCCAGATAATTGAGGTCAGCGGTGCGGCCGATGTCAAAATTGGAAGCGTTTTCGGCGGTGGTATCGGTCACCACTACATGCTGCCATTGGTCGGCGACTAAAGTAGAAGACACCGCGCCGTTGACGTAAATAATCGGCGCCGCAAAGCCGGTGGCGGTGACGGTGCCGGCGTTGAGCCAGATATAGTCTGTGGTAGCAGTTAAGTTTATGAAATATTCCGTCGTAGTTTCGGGATAGACCCAGAATTCCACGGTTTTGACCGAGGTTGGGCCGGTACCGATGTCCACATAATCATTACTCCCGTCAAAATCGAGTGCATATGATATTTGGTCTTTGGTGCGATCGTAGAATTGCACGTCTTTGACATTGTTACTGCCTAAATGGACATTGCCGTCGCGGTCGAGCGACCCTTGGGCGGTCAGCGTGTCCGCGCCGGTAACTTTACGCGGATTGGAGTTGTATTGGAGAGAGACCGCCGTCACGCTGGGCGTGACTGACGTATCAGTGGTAGAAAAAATCACCCGGTACTGAACATATTGCTGGGGAGTTGAAGCCACGGTGCTATTTCTAGTACTGGGATTGCTTAGATACGGTCCGGCCGATTTGATATCGTCAATCCAAACATTAGCGCCTGCGGATCCATCAGTTACCCTAAGTGTTAGCCGCGTTGCGGCGTCTAAGTGTCCTAGGTTACTTAAGGAACTTATGTCCCAATACTCCCTCTGCCATTTAAAAACTTTCGCATTTGTCGAGTAACCGCCTGTTGGGAAAGTTGGAGCAGAAGCAAGCGTGACGGTGCCGTAGGTAGAGGTAGTATTGGCAATGGCAGAAACAACAGCTTGACTAACAGTCTCAGTCCCTCCCACATTTTCTCTAAAGATCATAGTATCTCCTACAGACAGAGTACTGGTTAAAGCACTTGTTCCCGAAGGATTATTGATCGTCACACTCGTCCCGCTCGAATACGCCGCCTGCGGACTACTCACAAAATCTATCGTAATCGGATGCGTCCGCTTGCCAATTTCAAACATCTGACGTCTTTCATCCGCTGTCAACACGCGTTTGAGAAACATGACCTCGTCAATCTTGCCGTTGAAAAACCAGTCAGCGGCATATTGTAGCTTGCCTATTTGTATAGATGACGCAGTATCAGAAGGTACTCCTGTTGTAGCCGCAGTCACGGGTGTTCCGTCATTGACGATTATTCCAACTTGGTTATTAACGGAATCATGCCATCCAACAAGATGATACCATGTACCCGCACTTATAGCTGTTCCCCATAAGGCCGATCCTTTATTTAAACCGTCAGAACCATAAATATTAAATCCTGGCTTGTTTGCCGAGTTTACTTGCAGAAGGTATTCTCCGGTGGAACCGGTATCATTGAATCTGGCGACAATAGACATTGATGTTCCTGGGAGCGAATCCGCGTATATCCAGGCCGACACCATAAAATCAATATCCCCCGTACTCAAGCTCGCATTGTCCGCAATGCTCAAATATTCGCTATTGGCGGCGGTGAACTGGCCGGCTTTGCCGATTTTGCCTTGGGTGGAAGTGACGGTGGCATTGTCCGTCAGATTGTTCCCGTTGCCGGAGTAGTCGTTGCGGGTGACTGCGGCGGCTCCGGTGGAGTTTTCGTCCAATGGCCAGTAGCCCTTAAGGTCGGGGTCGCCGGCGAACATATTAACCAGTGAGGATTCGCCGACGGTGGCCTCTAAATAAGTCCCCGGCCGATCGGAGGCTACATAAAATGGTAATTTCGTCTTGGCCGATAGGTCCTGAGCGGAGCCGAAGGATTTGGACAGCCGATGATCCCGCCCGGCCCGATACGCCTCGGCAATTTCCTCGGCACTGCGGGCGACGTTACTTATCCGCACTTCGTCAATAGGTCCTTGGAACCAATAACTCCCGCCCGCATTGCGTATAGCAATACCAAGAACATCGGGTGAATTGGTAACCCTGGTTCCTGATGTGGTGCTTGAACTTCCTTCTTCTACACCGTCAACATAAATTCTAATAGTGGTTCCCGAAAGAGTGCCCACAACATGATGCCACTTATTGTCGTTACGGATGCTGGTGGTACCAGAAGCTGATAACCAAAAAGCGTTGGCTGTGTTTATCACCGCAAATTGAGCTACATTGCTGGTGTTAACCCGCAGTATGTATCCTTCTGATCCGGAGGTTCCGCCTTTATCGACGATCACGTTGGTGGTAGTGCCGCCGGTGCCGGTAGATCGAACCCAAGATTCGATGCTAAAATCTCCGGAAAAGTCAAAGTCATCGCCAGTATCATCGCAGGTGCCGTTGTTGTCTGAGTCGGCACACAAGCCGTCGGTTGCACCATCATAGTTGCGGGCTTTGCCGTAAAAACCGTCAGACACTGGCGGAGCACTCACCGGTGTCAGATTTCGACTCGTATCTCCGCAGGCGTCTTTAACATCACCATTGCCGTTAGATGTCTCTTCAAAATGCCACAGGGCAACAGTGCTTGAGTCGCACTGCGGCGCGCCGAGGGTGAGTTTTTCACTGGCCGTGCCTTCGATTTTGGTGGTGGTGTCGCGGGTGCGGTAAATCCGGCCCGAGCCGGCGCCGTGCAAGTCCAGGCCATCTTCAAAAAGCTGCGTCCTCTCGGCCGCGGTCAGGGTGCGTTTCCAGAAGGCGACTTCGTCAATAAGGCCGTCGTGGTAGGCTGCCTCATCGTGCTTTTTCCCTATCATAAAGTCAGCGGATCCGGTACCTATTCCAACTGAAAGGGCACCGGTGTCAACTGGTCCGTTATTGACTTGGATATTTAGTAAGTTTGTGTCCGGGTCGTGCCAAAATACAATAAAATACCAAGTATTTAGAGCGGGAGAACCTAAACTGTTTGCATCAGCGACATTTTGAGTGGCTCCGTTTCTTCCATAGAATCTAAATCTATCAACACCACTTTCATAATCAAGCATATAGTCGAAGTTTCCAGTATTCCACTTTGAAATTATTGGTTGGGTGGTGAGTTTAGTTTCCATATACACCCAAGTTGAAAAAGTAAATGCTATATCGCCTGTATCCATATCCGTGCAGGTAACGTCAGCACAGCTAAGATATTCGCTGTTTCCACTCTCAAAATCCCCGGCGTTGGACAGGCGGCCGGGGGCATAGGTGACGGTGGCGTTGTCCGTCAGGGTATTGCTGCCTTTGGAGTCGGCACGGGTGCCGGAGGTTTCGTCCAACTTCCAGTAGGCAGTGAGGCTGGTTTGGGAGATTTTTTCGACGGGAGACAATGAGTCGGATGAGTCCAATGAGACTTCGGCGCCTTGGGAGGCCGCAGGCTTCCAGTCCTCCCAGCCGGAGCCGTCGTCCGGGGAGGCGTCGGTGCCCGTTCTGGTTTGGAGTTCCACGTTCCCGGCCTGATAGTTGGCGAGGATTTCAGAGGCGCCTAAAGCCCGGGAATAAAAATTTATAACATCTATAACCCCGTCATAATTGGCGCTGGAGGCAATTTGGATATTGCCGGTGACAGTAATAGAAGCGTAAGACGTGACGGAAGTATCGGAACCGATCTGCAACCCGTCTAAATACATTACAGCCGATGTTCCCCGAGTCACCGCAATAGCGAGGTAATGCCAATTCCCGTCGTTGACTTTGGTGGTAATGCCGGTAGAGATTTGGGCGTCGCAGCCAGCGGTGGCGCCGTCGGTGTCCAGATAAAATACCGGATAACCCGATGAATCAATCCCCAAATAATAGCCGTTGGCGGTGCAAGCCGTGCCGTTGTTGGCGTTGTTACTGAACAGTTCGGCGGTAATATCATTGGTTTTGACCCACATTCCAATTGTTAGATCCAATGAGTTGGGGTCCAAAGTGTTACTGGCCGGATCGCTGACGGTGATGGTATCGGCGGTGGCGGCCGAGGCGATCATAATGGCGCCAGCTCCCCCGCCTGCATCGCTTTGCGAAGCATTGCGGGCAGGCCATCTTCTGTTGTCCTTTGTCCAACCAGTTCCTGCTGCTTGGTCCTGTGACGCCGTGGACGCAAAATTATTCAACGTGCCGTTGCAGGAGGAGGGGGTGCCGCCGCAGGAACCGGTGCCGGCGTTATTGGCCGCGGTGGCGCCGGAGGTTTCGTTGAAGTTCCAGGCGGCGACGAGGCCGTTGGAATTGTAGGGGGTTTCCCCGTCTCCTGTTTGGACGCCGTTTTCTGTCCAGCGCAAATTATTGATAGACGAGACATCCTTGCCCAGATTTTGGACGTCGGAAGTGTAAACACCGTACGGCCGGCGTTGCGCGTCCAGTTTGATTTCTTCCGGCGTCCGGGCGATATTTGAAATGCGGACTTCGTCGATGGTTCCGTCAAGGTAATAGCTTGCATTAGTTATATTTCCGATACTAAGGTTGCGGGTAGAGTCGCCGCTACTTTTCGTGCCCATCGTTCCACTGCCCGCATTGGATACCCCATCGACGTAGAATGTTATGTTTGTACCATTTCCAACCACAGCTATATGATGCCAGTTATTATCAGATATGATATTGTTTGAGCTGCTTGAATCTATGATACCAGTGCCACCAACACCTTTAGCAAGAAAGATATTTAAATTATCGTTCGTGCCATCATAAATAAAATAGAACCCTTTTTCTGCGGAGGCGGAAGTATTCCCTGCGATTGTTTGAAGGCCTGCTTGCGTGTAATTGTCGAGTTTGATCCACGATTCGATGGTGAAAACCCCACTATTTTGTATAAAACTGAAGGCGGGTAATCCACTAACATCCACATAATCTCCCGTTCCATCAAGAGTTGTTGCCGATGCGCCGAGTTTGGAGGAAGTTGTATGAGTTGCATTTCCATTGAAAGCTCCGTCGTTGACATTTCCCGAGGCATCGCAGACGTCGTTAACCCCGCCGGTACAAGTATTAGCTGCATTTTCATTCATATGCCACAGGCCGACGGTGGAGTTGTCGTTGGGCAACTCTTTATACGCCAGTTCCAGTTGGGGAGAATTGGCCGAACCCATGTCGGTGACACGATCGAGAGTGGCGCCGGTGGCGGAGAAATCGGTTGAGCTGTCTTTAGACCGCGGCGGTTGGGGGGTGGTGCCGGAGTTGTAATTGATTTGGACACTATTGAGAGTAGGGCTAGGGGCTAGGGGCTGGGTGCTAAGTATTGCTCGATATTGAAAATATCTGTTCGCTGTGCTGCCAATGGTGAGCGAAGTAGAACCACTGCCGGTCATCGGACCTCCGGAGTAGTCGGCGGATTCAAAGTCGTCCAGCCAAACCGTGGCGCCCTGGCTGCCATCCGTTACCCGCATGGTCAGCCGGGTAACAGCGTCGCGCTGCGACGCGAGTGACACGCCAGTGAGATCCATATACTCCCTCTGCCATTTAAACACCGTAGCCGAGGTGGTAAATCCGCCGGTGGGGACGGTGGCGCCCGAGTCCCACGCCTGAACCGTGACCGTAGTGGCGTTGGCGTTGGACAGGGCTTGGGCGGCAGTATTCGCATTGGACACATCGGACGCATAAGTCACATTGGTCACTGTCCCTTGGGCAATGTACTCGGTGCCGCCCACATTTTCCCGAACTATGATTTTGTCGCCCTTGGCGAGATTCAGGGTGGCGCCCATGACGTCGGTGTCGGGGTTGATGGCGAATGACAGGTCGCTGGTGTTGGCGATGAGGTTGGTGCTGTCCAAATCGGCCTTGAAATCAATCGTCACCGAATGCGTCCGCTTGCCGATTTCATAGGCTTGGCGGATTTCATCCGCTGTTCTGGCAATATTTGAAATACGAACCTCGTCGATTGACCCAGCAAACCAGACATTTTCACCTGACTCCCATGTTCCAATCAATACTCCGGAAACAAGAGATTTACTTGTGCTGCTTCTTGCCTGATTTAATTCTAGGTTGCCGTTTAAATAAATCTTCATGTTTGTGCCATTATCAATTATCACTCCGTGATACCATTGATTTGCTTGCATAGCCGTTATTCCATAAAGATCCGGTCCGCCATAATTTCTTATAATCAATTTGCTTCCTTCTTGGCTCATGCTGAACCATGTATAAGTAGGCGAAGATACTTGTCCCCAACTAACTATTGGATGCGAACCAACTATAGACGTCGGTTTAAACCATGCGTCCACGGTTACAGGATTTGTCCCAGTTGGTATATTTGTAGTTCCTAAAATAATTTTATCACTGCTGCCATTAAAACTCCGTCCTTTCCCTATTTTCCCTTGTACAAATGTTGTACCGGTGGGGGTGCCGTTGTTGCCATTTCCACTTGAGTCTTTAATATACGCTCCGCTGCCAGTTTGTTCCTCCAAATGCCACAGGCCGACGGTGCTCGAGTCGACGGAGCCATTGGCGTAGTCGCTTTCGCCAATGGTGGCTTCCATAAAAGTTCCCGGACGATCAGAGGCCACATAAAACGGCAATTTTGTTTTGGCAGACAAATCAGTGGATGAAATAGTTTTGGAAATTCTATGATCGCGTCCTGCTCTGTAGCCTTCGGCAATCTCCTCGGCGCTGCGGGCGACGTTGGAAATGCGCACTTCGTCGATGGAGCCGTCAAAGTAGTTGGCACCGGTATATCTTCTGCCAATATTCAGTGCGCCAGTAGAGTTATAGAGAGATGATGGCACCGTTGAACTTTCACACCCACTTGATGTAGATTGTTCAATCCCATCGACATATATTTTTGCTACAGTGCCGTTGTATGTTGCTGCGATGTGGTGCCAAACCCCGGTACTAAAGTATTGAGAAGTTACAGGACAATAACGGTTCGCAGCTACATCATCTCCAGATAAATAAAGAGCAATTCGATTTCCTGCTCCAGTATCTGAATACCATAAAGCATAGGGTTCAACATTGGACGTGGCGCCCTTACTCGCTATTACCGCTACACTAGAAGAATCTTTTTTGACCCAAGTTTCTATGGTGAGGGCATTTGTTACGTCTAAACTAGAGTGATCAGGGATGCTCGTATAATCACTCGTCCCGTTAAAACTCCTCGCTTTGCCGAAGAAGCCATCGGTGACCGTCGTGCCGGTGGGGGTACCGTGGTTGGCGTTGGCGGTGGCGTCTTGGATGTAGGCGCCGGTGCCCGAGGTTTCCTCCAGGTGCCACAAACCAACCGTATTCCCGTCCACCTGCGGCGCGCCGAGGGTGAGTTTCTCGGAGGCCGTGCCTTCGATTTTGGTGGTGGTGTCGCGGGCGCGATAAATCCGGCCCGAGCCGGCCCCGTGCAAATCCAGGCCGTCCTG
>CAYIWI010000033.1:0-7760 GCA_964367065.1 uncultured Gammaproteobacteria bacterium | reverse complement strand
GTTCCGATGCTGCAGGTGGCAAGCCTTCTGCCGTGGGTTATTTGGAGTGTTCGCCAATACGTGCTTCATCCATCAAAAAAAACTCTACTAATTGCTACTCTCTTTGCATCGATGCAAGTGATTGCAGGACACCCGCAGCTGACGTACTACACATGGCTTCTTGTTGGCGGGTTTATTATTTGGGAACTGACAGGGTCCGACCCTGTCAGGAAACAGGGTCGGACCCTTGCAAAAACAATGCCATTGCTTGCGCCGCTTGTCTTGCTTGTTCTGCTTATTACTGCCGTTCAGGTGTTGCCGTTTCTGGAACTTGTCCGGTTATCCACGCGCGTGGGGCGCGGATATGAATACGCGGCATTTGACTCACTACACCCGTTAAGCGTTATCAGATTCATTATCCCAAACATTGTTGGTGTGCTTCGTGAAGGCACTGCCTGGGCACGGGGCGGCAGCGTGTATGGGTATACCGGCCTGGTGAGCTTCCTGTTTGCTGTATTTGCCCCAAGGAAAAACCGGTATGTTCGGTTTTTCCTTATCGCGGCCGTCGTATCGTTTCTTTTGGCGCTCGGCAGCTATACACCGGTATTCCGTGTGGCATATCTTCTTATCCCCGGGGTCGCGAGCTTCCGTTCTCCACAGCACTTCCTGCTTCTCTATACATTTTCCATAGCAGTACTTGCCGGATTCGGGTTGGACGAGTTGAAAGGGTTAAGACGGGTAAGAGGAGCAATACGGGTAATAGGGGTAGTTGGGGGGATTGGCGGGATACTACTGTTGCAATATGCTTCAAAAATACCTGATGGCATCGCATGGTTAGCAAGTGTCTATCCGACGAGGGTGTTGGAAAAACTACTAAGTCTTTCACCGGAGATGATGGTAACTATTGCAAGACTAGTAGCCGCGAATTTACTTATTTCGGTCGGTTTACTCTTGACCGTAGCGTTTTTGGCAGGACGCGGACTGAAGTCCGCTACTACAATGGTGTTCGTCGTTACACTTATTTTTTTCGAACTATTTTTGTTTAGCAGAAACAATCTGTTGAGCATATCAAATGAGGTTGCCACCCGGTGGCTTACGACCGTGGAGGAGAAAGCACAGCCACTTAGAGACGTGGATTTCCGACAGTATCGCATACATACAGACCCGTCAATCTACCCGTATCCGGGCGAAAAGCAATTCGGTGTGTTTGATTGGGATAAAGAATCCGCATGGCAGGCGGAAATTCTCCGGCCGAACCTGAACATGGTTGCTCGCCTGCCGGCAATCGACGGCTACGCAAGCCTTATTTATCGAGACTACGCGGATTATTTAAATAAAAACCAAGCTGATCCGACGGGCGTAACGCTTGATGATCCAGTTGGCACGGAAAAGAGACGGCTTGGCGTGGGCGCCAATGCGTCGCCCCGGTTCTTTATGCTTATAAACGGTAAAGAATCAATCGACGGTATCCATATAGAAGCGTATACCCCCAACGAAGTACGCGTTTCCGTAGCCGCAAAGGAAGCGGGCCGGCTGGTGTTTGCGGATACCAACTACCCCGGCTGGCAGGGGCTTCTTGACGGAAAACCAGTGCCGATCCAACCGTTTGAAGCAGTATTCAAGTCTATTGCCGTGTCTGCCGGCACGCATACGGTAACATTCCGATACTATCCGAAAAGCGTGCAACTCGGGCTGGCCATGAGTGGTCTGGGGGTGCTGGTGATCGTAGTATTGCTTTGGAAAAGAGGTAAAGTATGAAACGTCACGACGTCCTTCTGTTAATTATTCTGTGCGGGCTAACCGCCATCATTTTTGGCTATTTTTCACTGTTTTACGTGGATATTCATCACGATTTCATTATGTTCAAGCCTGCTGTTGACGTAGCACGCGGGAAGATGCTTTTTCGCGATACGTTTGTGCAGCATGGCGCACTCACCACACTTTTTCAGGCGGCCGCTGTGAAGCTTTTTGGCGAATATCTTGCCGTGATCCGGCTGCAGACCGTCTTTTTTTATGTCGCAACGGTCGCTGTGCTTTACTTCATTTGGTCGAAGTTCCTTAGCCGTAGGGACGTGGTGGTAGCCATGCTGTTTTGGATTGCGCTTGCACCGTTTTATACGTTTATGCCGTTCCAGCCGTGGTCGTCGGTTTACAGCCTCTTTTTCCAATCCGTTGCCCTGCTTTTGTTTCTGAAGTTTTGTGAAACGGAACGTGCACGGTACATATTTTTTTGTGGAATATCCGCAGCGCTTACGTTTTGGTCCCGCACCCCCGTGGGGGTATTTCTTATCGGTGCGGTTGCCATATTTTTTCCGGCTATCAGTTTTTTCGGTTCGCTTTCACGGAAAAAGTCCACGCGCTTCTTTTTGTGGTTTTTATCCGGCGTGATCGTTGGAGTTATCCCGATGTTTTTGTGGTTTATTGCGGCAGGAGCTCTCAGGGATTGGTGGTTGCAATCCATAGTGTATGGTCGTGAATTTGCAAAAGTGACCCGAGGCATAACACTTTTTCAACTTATCAAAAGTTTGACGATCAGCCGGTATTGGACAACGTTATACCTCTACGGCATTTGGCTCGCGATTCCGTTGACGAGCCTTTATCTTGTGGTACGTGAGGGGATACATCTTTGGGGTCATAGACAGCCGCTGGGAAGCTTGTCAGTGCGGCTCTTCGGTGCGGGACTCATTTTGTTGGCATCGTGGATGCAGTACTATCCGGTAACGGAGGAAGGGCACTTTTTTTGGGCGGTGTCGCCCATGATCGGTTTTTTTATCTTCGTCATGTTTCGGCGAAAATTATTGCGTGTTGCGCTGACTGTTGCGATCATCGTTTTCTTTTTGTTGCGCATATCGCTCGGGCTGCAAAAGACGCAAAACGCCCACGTTCCTGTCTCGTATCCGGCGTTTCTGGCCGGCATGAAGACGACGGCACAGGAGGCCGCGTATCTGACGCAGGTTTCAACAATCCTTGATCAATACCTTACGGATCATCCGGATAAAACATACATTAATCTCACGGCCGACGCATATTTTTCCATGATCAATCCGCGCTACCGGGACTTTCATATGCTCTATGTGAATTGGCCGATGGTGTACCCGATGTACCCGGATTATGTGCCCTCATATACCGCGTATATTCAAGCAAATTCACCGGTCTTGTTTACCCGCACGACGCCTGCGCCGGCCGGATATTGCGAAATTCCCCTGCCGCAAATTATGACGCCTCCGATTGCCTTGTACGCTCCCTGCGGCGGGCCTGTCTCGCCGGCAGGCGGGCAATAAGAAGAAGCGAAGTGCCGAAGGGTGGGGCGACGATATCCTCCAAGGGAAGAAGTAGGGGAGAAAAGAGATTGAAAAGCCGGATATAGCTGTTGTTGACGCTTGTGCGCTTCAATAGTTTTCCGGTGATAAACCAGCCGATGGCGCCGAAGAGGTTCAGTTTGCGCTGCGAGAGTATACTAAAGCCTTGGCGCTTCACCTCCGATATCAGGGCTTTGGGTTTATACCTGCGGAAATGTCCAATCGAGCTATCAATCGTGCCGAAAAGAGAGGCATGAATGGGAACCAGAAGAATGAGGGAGCCGCCGGGAACAAGGAGCCGTCGCATGTTGCCAAGCGCTTGGCTATCATTCTTAATATGCTCCAATACATTAAGGCAGACGATTGTTGAAAACCTTTTATTGCCGAAAAAATAGGTGCCGTTCTCAATGTCACCAAGTCCCACGGACGCTCCCCTTTTCACCCGTTTATTGGTTGCCGATGCCGCAGCCTCATCCACATCAAATGCCCAGACGCGGCCGTATTGGCTGAGCGACGGGGTAAAGTTGCCGATGCCGCAGCCGACCTCCAGGATATCGCCGCGCACATACCGAGCAAACTTCCCAAGCGTCCAGCGGTTATACCACATGGCCTGGTTCATGCTCTCAAGTGTCGTGAGACTTGCGTGATCCATAGTTAATTCGTAAGAAGAAAATATATCATAAAAAGCACGTTGATGGTGGAAAGCGGGAGAATGATGGAGAGAACTATCCCTGGTGGTTTCATGTGCAGCGACCGGAGCCGCGTAAAGACAGTTGCAAGACCAAGGCTGAGCAAAGGGAGAAGGCTGATAAACATTCTGCCGCCGTAGCTTTCCCCTTGCCACCACGTGGTCCAGCTTGCGACAAGGTAAAGCTGCAAAAAGATAAGGAGCAGGATAAACCAGCGGTTGAGGGGTTTCGGGAATCCTTTAAGGAATAATCCTACCAAAGCAACGGCGATCACCGGCGTCCAGAGAATAAGGCCGCTTTTGGGCGAAAATAATACCTCAACAAGATGCGGCTGCAAAAAATTAAATCCGTAGCCGCGGTCCAAGTACGGACTTACCCAGAACTTTCCATAAAGCGTTTGCCATGCCAGAAGCTGGGGGAGGAAGGCAAGAATGGCGCCGGTTGCTATCGCCAGTATTGTTTTTCGATTGACGCGGGGTAACAGAAGCAGACCAAACAGCGTATCCTGCGGCCGGATGAGTGCCAGAAGCCCGACACTTGCACCGAGAAGAAGCGGTTGGGTATTGGGTTGCTTAAGGAGAGCCAGGAACAAACTTGCGGCAAAGAACGACAGGGCATGAGAGTTGACTGCATCAAGTGAACCATAAAAGAACAGATTGGTGGCAAAGGCAATAGTAATTACGGTCAATACGGCAGTGGTTTTTGAAAAAAACTTCGCAAGCGTGCGGTACAGAAGTAAGAGTCCGAAAAGTGCGTAAAATATGCTGGTGATGCCAACGGTTAATTGATAGGGGAGAGCGAACCCGTCGGAGTTAAGGAGGCGGTGTATCCAAAGAAACTGCGGCGACCACAGGAGTGCCGGCCCGATGCTGTAGATATTGCCCTGGAAGCCTTTGGCGGTAAGTAGCTGGTTGGCGCCAAATGTCGCGTAGTCATTGGCGAAGTTGATGTCCCTGTCGATGACCACGGACCTCATCCACGCATAGTAGTAGATGCCGTCGCCGTAGACGGTTTTCTTTAAGAAGATTGCGTGACCCAAAAATCCGACCAGGTAAATCCCTGCGATAAGAAAAAACCAATACTGGCGCTTCATTGTGGTAAGATTATACCAAATGATCTCTTCCGTAGTGCTGACCCGTAATGACGAAGCAACGGTTGCCAAGACACTGGAAAGTCTGACGTGGTGCGACGAGACGATCGTCGTTGATGACGCTTCAACGGATAGCACCGTCGCCATCGCAAAAAACTTCACGAATAAGATTTTTCAGCATCCCTTAAACGGTGATTTTGCAGCTCAGCGCAATTTTGGGCTCGCGAAAGCGAAAAATGACTGGGTGTTATTTGTGGATAGTGATGAAGTGGTAAGCGATGCGTTGGCGAAAGAAATTACGCCGATCAGGTCGGGGATGACAGAGAAAAGCGGTTATTTTATCAAGCGCCGCGATATCCTATGGGGGAGGGAACTTAAATACGGTGAGCAGGGGAGGATGAAGTTGCTGCGGTTGGCGAAAAAAGACGCAGGAAAGTGGGTGCGACCGGTACATGAAGTATGGGCTATAAAAGGAATTGTCGGAGAATTACGTAACCCCCTTTTTCACTTCCCCCACCCTAGCGTCGCACAATATTTAGATGAAATTAACCGATATTCATCCCTTAACGCTTCTTATCTGTATAAACAAAGAATTCGCGTCCATTGGTGGCATATCGTGGCGTATCCGGTTTCCAAGTTTTTCCTCAATTACATCATCCGTTTGGGATTTTTGGACGGAACGCCCGGGGCTGTGGTGGCCATCATGATGAGCATGCACTCATTCTTAACGCGGGCAAAATTGTGGCAGTTGTGGGACAAACACGCATGACTCTTCTTACACTCCTATTCTTTGTAAGTTTGCTGTTCGGGCAGTTGACAGGCATTGTCGTGGCGCCGGGGGTCACGCTGTATCTCCACGACGTGTTATTGGTGACACTTTTGATGGTTGCCGGCATAAGAAGCATTACAAAACCGTTTCGTCGTCCGGCGCTGCTGCCGGCAATTGCCGGGTTTGCGGGAATATCACTGCTGTCGCTTGTTCCGGCCGCTTCTAAATTTGCTCCGGCTGAAGTGATCCAGTCCGCCATGTATGCCGTGCGATGGATTACCTATGCCCTGTTATATGTGGTTGTGGTGCAGCGCGTGGTTCCCATGGGGATATGGCTCTGGGGACTGTATGGGACGGGGGTTGGCTTTGCCGTGTTGGGGCTTGCCCAATATGTGTTGTATCCAAGCCTTGCCAACCTTTCCTATTTAGGCTGGGACCCGCACTACTATCGTGTATTCTCTACTCTTCTGGACCCGAATTTTACCGGCATTCTGTTGGTCTTTACCCTGTTTTTGGGGAGTGCAGCAGGCGCGATGCACCAAAAGAAGCGTTGGTGGCTTTTGACCACGCAAAGTGTCACGATGCTTGCGCTTTTGCTTACCTATTCCCGAAGCAGTTATGTGGCGTTTCTGGCCGGCGTGTTGGTTTGGATTATCATGCGCAGGACCTGGAAGCTGGGCATTATCGGTATGGCGGTTTTCGTGTTTGCGGTCCTCCTTTTACCCCAGCACGGGTTGGATGTGTTACGGCTTACCCGATTGGATAGTACCATGGCCAGGATAGGCAACTGGAAGGAGAGTCTTGCCATAATTGGGCAATCCCCGCTTGTGGGGCATGGGTTTAATACGCTTCGGTTCCTGCGGGAACATCGGGGAGAGACTCTTGACCGTGTGATCATTTCTAAAGCCGGTGCCGGCATGGACAGCAGCTTGCTTTTCGTAGGCGCCACCACCGGGCTCGTGGGATTTGGAGCTTATGCTTGGCTTTGGTACAAGGCAGTGATACTGGCGAAGCGCCTAAGGAACAAAAAAAATTCGGTACTAAGATATGCGTATCTTATGACGCTTGTTTCGCTCTTTATGCACAGTCTGTTTGTCAACAGCGCGTTTTATCCGTGGGTGATGATTTGGGTGTGGATACTGGTGGGAGTAATCGAATTTATTTTTGATACGTCACCTTCCGCTCCACAATCGTCTGGTTACCGGCTGCGTCGGTAGCGATAACTTTGAGTGTATTATCCCCATCGCTGACCGGAACCGTATAGAAAAATGATCCGTCGTTTCGGACTACCACAAACCGGTCGTTGACCGTGACGGTTGACCCTTCCTCTGCTTTGCCCACGACATCTACGGTATTTTTCTCGCCGGTTATCGTGGCGTTGGGAGCGGGAGTTGAAATTTCCAAAGACGGCGGCGAGCGTTTGACCGTGACGGTGAGCACGTTGGACAGGTCGCTCATATTCTGTTTTTCATCCGTCAGTTTTGCGCTGACGGTATTTTGGCCTTCCAGAACCTTTACCGATGCTACAACGAATCTGCCATCCGCCGGAACAGTAAGCTTTTTGGCCTCTCCCTCATTGACATAGAGGATAAGGACAGCTCCCGGGGTTCCCGTGCCGGAGATGGAAAGTGTCGCGCTGTTGGTGGCGATTGGGAGGGGATCAAGGATAGGAGCCAGCAGGAGCGATTGGGTTTGTTGGGTGGGTGAGCTTCCCTTCAGTCTCTCCACGAGGAGGCTAAAGCCGACCAGGATTTTGAGGCCGAAAACCAGCAGGAATCCGATGATGGCAATGCTTCCGATGATGGAAAGAATGAGACGCGTGCGTAATTTCCGTTCTTCGTACCTGCCGATGCGGGAAAATGCCATAGCGGACGTATTGTAGCAAAAACGCTTCCATTGTGCATGGATTACAGTATCTTGCAACATCTTGCAAC
>CAYIWI010000032.1:0-7793 GCA_964367065.1 uncultured Gammaproteobacteria bacterium | reverse complement strand
CACGAATACTTCACCGTTAATGGACAAAAAATGTCCAAGACATTGGGAAACGTCATTGATCCGTTTGAACTTATTCAAAAATATGGTGCTGACCCATTAAGATATTATTTCTTGGCAAAATTTTCACCATTTAACGATGGGGACTTCTCGGAAGAGGAGTTCAAAAAGACTTACAACGCCGACCTTGCCAACGGACTTGGAAACTTGGTTGCGCGGGTCGCGAAACTTGCCGAAGGAAAATCGTATCACGTATCACCTATCGCATATCACGATATCAATACCAAGGCATACAAAAAAGCACTTGAGGAGTTCCGGTTCAATGATGCACTTGCTCTCGTTTGGGGAAAAATTAAAGAAGCAGATCGCTTGGTTGACGAGAAGCAACCATGGAAACTTACCGGCAACCACCTTGAAGCGTTTATCGGCGAAGTTGCTCCGCGGATAGTTGAAATTGCTACCCTTCTTCAACCCTTCCTTCCGCAAACCGCCGAAAAAATTCTCGAACAATTTCAGGGGCCAACGATCGCATCGCAACCGCCGCTATTTCCAAGAATTTCTTGACGTTTCACTTATCACTTGTCACTTATCACCATGTTTATCGACACCCATTGCCACCTCAATTTCCCTCAATACGACCCGGATCGGGCGATGGTCATAGGAAACGCAAAAAAGGCAGGCGTAAAACAATTTATTAATCCCGGCGTTGATCTTTTTTCTTCCAAACAAGCGGTCGCTCTTGCCCAAAAGCACCCGGGTGTCGTCTATGCTGCGGTCGGCTTCCACCCGTATGAAGCCCAACACAATCAGGATGTAAATGATCTCGAGGAATTAATCAAATCTGGCTTATCGCTTGTCACTTCTCACTTATCACCAGTTCCGATTGTCGCCATCGGTGAGTGCGGCCTGGATTACCACCAATACAAAGGAGAGACTGCCGCCGGCAAAAAACAAAACCAAAAGATGCTTTTTGAGGAACAGCTGCTTTTTGCGCTCAAATACAACCTTCCGGTGATCATGCACTGCCGTGATGCCTATGAGGATTTCTTTGACGTGCTCGATGCGCTGCCAACCATGCCACGAGGGGTCATCCACTGTTTCTCCGGAGGATTACAAGAGCTGCGGATGGCTCAAGAGAGAAAATTTTTTGTGGGGCTTGACGGTAACGTAACGTATTCCAAACAACTGGAACGTATCGTCCCCAACATTCCGCTATCGATGATTCTTCTGGAAACCGATGCACCGTTTTTGACCCCTGCTCCCCACCGCGGCACAAGAAACGAGCCCAAGTATATTCCTTTCATCGCCCGGCGTGTTGCCCAACTTGTGGGCGCAACCGTGGACGAAGTGGCAACTGCTACCACCCTCAACGCCAAAACCCTCTTTCGCGTGGTATAATAGAGGCGATCAGATTTAGCCCGTTTTTATGCGCCAATTTTTCTCCCACCACCCCACTGCCGTTCAGCGAATTCTGGAGATCGCCGTGCCCGGCATGTCGTGGATTCTCATCACCATGCCGTTCTGGCTCTCTTTTTGGCATCCGGCGCTCGTTGCCTACCTTATTATCACCTTTGACGTCTACTGGTTTTATAAATCCTTTACGCTTGCTGTCTACGCGGTCCGGTCGTTTGTCATGCTCTCTGCCCATATAACCGTCGATTGGCTCTCTCAGGCGCAAGTATTGCCGGGCTTTGGGCATATCCATCATGTCATCATCATTCCGGAATACCGGGAGCCGCTCCATATTTTGCACCGGACTTTAACGAACATTGCCAAGCAGGATTTTCCGAAGGATCGGCTTATTGTCGTCCTGGCAACGGAAGATAAAGATCCGCAGGCTAAAGAAACCGCCGCAGCACTCAAAAAAGAATTCGGTAACCGATTCGGACATTTCCTCATCACCCGCCACATCCTGCATAACGGAGAAGTGGCAGGGAAATCCTCAAACATGGCATGGGCAGCGCGTCAGGTGGTCAAGTCATTAAAATCCTGGGGTATATCCATGGAACAAACGACCGTTACCTCGTGTGATGCAGATGCGCTTATTCACCCCAAATATATTTCTTCACTCACCTATCA
Source organism: uncultured Gammaproteobacteria bacterium (assembly GCA_964367065.1). Taxonomy (GTDB): domain Bacteria; phylum Patescibacteriota; class Microgenomatia; order UBA10105; family UBA927; genus JACREP01. The sequence continues at coordinate 5,717 of CAYIWI010000032.1, read as the reverse complement.
CTTCCTCACCGATCCGGATCGGTCCTATCATTTTTACCAGGGAGCAATTCTTTTTTATTCCAATATTTGGCGCATTCCTTTGCCCAACAGATTTCTCAACACGCTCAACAGTATTTGGAACTTAAGCTTGCTTTCGCAAAAAACCAGACTCATCAATTTTTCTACGTACTCACTCTCCCTTGCTACTGCCATCAAGGCAGGATCATGGAGCGTTGACGTGATACCCGAAGATTATCATCTGTTTTTTAAAGTATATTTTGCGCTCGGAGAAAAAGTGCATACGCGGCCGATATTTTTGCCGATCCTGGCGGACGCCGCCGAGTCCCACGGGTTTTTCCGCACTATGGTTAATCAATACGAGCAGTCCAAACGGTGGGCATGGGGGGTTTCGGATATTCCCTACATCATAAGAGGTGTCTTCACCCATACGGAAATAGTTCTTACAGACCGTCTCCGCAGGTTATTCATGATGCTGGAACATCATATTTTTTGGCCGGCAAATTGGTTTATTTTGACTATCGGCAGTACGCTCCCGCCGCTTATTAACCCGGCATTTGGCCGGACCGTGCTGGGACATAATCTCTCAAAACTTTCCTCCGGAATTCTAACCCTCTCCACTATATTTCTGCTCGTTGTGTTTGTGATAGACTGGCGCATCAAACCTCCCAAACCAAAAGAGATGTCCTCATGGAAGTTACCATTCCTGTATCTCCAATGGTTTACGCTCCCCATCATTTCCTTTTTCCTTTCAGCTCTTCCCGGCCTGGATGCCCATACGAGGCTCCTGTTCGGCCGGCGGCTGGAGTACCGGGTGACGGAAAAGGTATAATGGACGTGTATGCTCAATTGGCTTTTGTCACACTCTCCGCTTCTCTACCTGACGCAGAGTATTTGGCGCGATGAAGCATTTTCTATCTTATCCGCCTCCCGACCCCTCTCCTTTATTTTCCAAAACCTCGGCATCGAACCCCCGCTGTATTATGTGCTCCTCCATTTCTGGATGAAACTGTTTGGCACCAGCGAAATTGCCGCCCGGAGTCTGTCATTCCTCGGGTTTGGGTTTGCTACCGTCATGGTCATTTACTGGGCGGAAAAGATATTTAAGCGCCACTGGCTGGCATGGTATCTGCCGCTCCTCTTCTTTGTGAACCCGATGCTTCTCTATTACGCATTCGAGGTGCGCACCTACGGATGGTTTATGTTTTTTGCCGTCCTGTCGTTTTTTGCCTATCTGCAAAAACGGTGGAGACTATTGATCGTGGCAAATGTCCTGGGATTTTACAATCACACCTATATGGTGTTCGTTCCGCTTTCCCAAGCCTTGTACTGGGTCATCATGAACAGACAAAAAATACTGCGTTTTCAATGGAGAGCCGTGTTCCGACAACAGGAAGTCCGATCATTCTTCGTTATCTTTGCACTGATGATTCCGTGGGCTGTCCGCATCATACGGCAATCGGTATATCTTACACATACCTGGTATTTCCCCGTGGATATCCATCTCGTCAAGTCCGTATTGGGCAATATGTTCGTCGGGTATGAAGGAACGCCGTGGTATCTTTGGAAATATACCGCCTACCTTTCACTTGTCCTCTTCGGCTTATTTCTCTTTTCGCTCAAGCCGAAGACAACACGCCGCCGCAACCTCTTCTTTTTTCTCATGGCCGTCGTGCCGCTGACGCTCGTCATCGGCGTATCATTTGTCAAACCCTTGTTTGTGAACCGGTATCTTATACCGGTCAGCATCGCCGAAGTGTTTTTGGTGGTCGCGGCCATTGCCGCAATGAAGCGGAAATTTTTTCAATACCTTACCGCCGCCGGCTTTTTGATTTTTTCCGTCGGGTTTAATTTCTGGTATCCAGCCTTACATGCCAAAGTAAACATCCGCAAAACCTTTCAGGAAGTGAACGCCCTTCGTGGTAAACAGGATGTCGTATTGGCTCAATCTCCGCTCGTGTTTTTTGAAAGCATCTATTACAGTGCCGATCCCAAACGGGTCTACCTGTATAACCCGGGGCATGTCGCGTTCCCCGTCTATGTAGGAAGCGCACTCGTATCTGCCTCCCAGATGGCTCTCACCTATCCTCCCTACCCCATGCGGGGATTTCTTATTCATGAAGACGGAACTTTTGATATCGTCTATGCCACACCCATGGGAGCCGCATCAAAAAATGAGTAAACCACAGACCATCCTCGCGCGCTGGAGGGAACTGCGCGCACATCGCGTGATCGCATTTGTGCACTACGCGAGCTTGCTCTTCTTTTTTCTTTCCGTCGCCATAACGCTCTGGCGATGGAAATTTCTGCCGCCGGCAGTCCCTCTTTGGTATTCCCGTCCCTGGGGAGAAGATCAACTCGCACATCCGTTGTGGTTGTTTCTGCTCCCGGTCGGGGCGCTTCTCTGGCACGGCATCAACATCATCGTGAGCGCGTCACTTCTCCATGAGTATCCGGTCTTTGCGCGGGTCCTCTTTCTCTCCTCACTTCTCGTGGCTGCATTATCTTGCCTGACACTCATTCAAATTTTACTGTTGGTTTCCCTATGAATATTATTCTTCCGTTTATCATCACGACCCTGCTGACGTGCTCTGCCACGCCGCTAGTCATTCGCATCGCGCACCGATTTGGATTCGTCGATGATCCCAAAAAACGGTTTCATCCCGCACATACGCACAAAGGAATCATTCCCCGCGCAGGCGGGTTAGCCCTCTCCATCGGAATCATCGGAGGAATTCTCTTATTTTTGCCTGTCACCAAACTTATCATGGGCATCCTCCTGGGAAGCCTGCTTCTTACTATAGTGGGTCTTGCCGATGACAAAAAAGACGTCAATCCTTACCTTCGGTTTTCCTCCAATGCCCTGGCGGCTGCCGTCGTGGTCGGGTTGGGCGCCGGCATTCCTTATATCACGAACCCGTTCACCGGCGGCGTCCTGCACCTGGATACGTGGCGGATTTCATTCGAACTGTTTGGGCGTCACTCCATCCTCGTCTGGGCAGACGTATTAGCCTTCCTCTGGATTCTCTGGACCATGAATATCGTGGGTTGGTCAGCCGGCGTTGACGGACAGATGCCGGGGTTCGTGACGATCAGCGCCATTGTGCTGGGTATCCTATCGCTTCGGTTTAGCCTGGCGGATCCGTCGCAAATGACCGTAACCATTTTTGCGGCGATTGTCGCGGGAGCATTTTTCGGATTTCTTCCCTGGAATGTGTATCCCCAAAAAATTATGCCCGGGTACGGCGGCAAAACCCTGGCTGGATTTCTCTTGGGGCTCCTGGGTATCCTTTCATACGGGAAATTGGGCACTGCGCTTCTCGTGTTGGGTGTGCCCATGATCGACGCGGTGTACACGCTCATTCGCCGCATCGGAAAGAGAAAATCACCGGTGTTGGCCGATCGGGGACATCTGCATCACCGACTGCTGGATCTCGGATGGGGGAAGCGCCGCGTTGCCTTGTTTTACTGGACGGTGTCGGCTATACTGGGGGCAATTGCTCTAACGGTACGAAGCCAGGAAAAACTGTTCGTATTGCTTTTGACGGTTGCCGGCATCGGAGGATTTCTACTATGGATAAATTATTTCTCGCAATTATCAAAACCGCAAGACCCAGACAGTGGGTAAAAAATCTCGCACTCTGGACCACCATACTGTTTACCGGTCAGCTGTTCGTTCCGAAACTGTTCTTCGCAACCCTGTGGGGATTTGTGGCCTTCTGCTTCCTGTCATCTTCCAATTATATCTTTAATGATGTGCTGGATGCCCCGCGCGACCGGAAGCACCCGTTCAAAAAATTCCGTCCGGTCGCAAGCGGTGCGTTGCCCGTGCCCATTGCCCTGGTTGCTTCAATTCTCTTTTTCCTGATCGGTCTTGGGATAAGCTACCAGTTGGGTCGGCCGTTTTTCATCCTGGCTTCCGTCTTTGTGCTCCTGCAATATTCCTACACGCTCATCCTCAAACACATAAGCGTCATAGACATTTTGGCAATCACGACGGCATATTTCCTGCGCGTGTATGCGGGAGAAGCCGCCACCGGATATCACATCTCCGTTTGGCTGGCGCTTGCAGCACTTTCTTTGGCGTTGTTTTTGGCAATCGGGAAACGGCGCGCGGAACTGACGCTCATCCAGGGCTACCAGGGCATGGTGCCGCGGGACACGCGCGCGACACTCACCCATTACTCGGAAAAATTGCTCGATACATACACGGCGATGTTTGCTAACTCTACCTTTATCACCTACGCGTTCTATACGTTTTTGGAGCGCCCCATAACCAAGGGAATTTTCTTCCGTAACTATACGGACTTTATCGTCGAATTTCCCGACCGCAAGTGGATGATGGTAACGATCCCGTTTGTGCTGTTCGGCATCATGCGTTACATGCAGCTGATTTATGAAGGCAAAGGAGAATCACCGGAGCAAATTCTCACGAGCGACCGGCCGCTTCTGACCACCATCATCCTGTGGGTGACCGTGGTACTTGTGGTGATGTACGGAATAGGGGGATAATTATTCCACTTTCTCCGCGTATTGACCTGAGATCCAGCCGGCATTCTGCCCTGTGTATTTAATCTTATACCAACCGCTCTGGCTTTCCTCTATGTGATATTTTTCTCCGGGCTTCACCCGTCCGGCTTCGGTTGCCGACGTTGACGGTTCCATGCGCACCCGCAAAAATCCCGTCGGCGTATCTTTAACGATGACAAATGGTTTGGTCGGATCGGGAGTGGTAGCAGACGATGTCGCGGTTTTCCCCGGTACAGGTATCGTGGGCGTTGGGCTTGCAGCCGGGGCTGCGCTCCCGCCGGGGGAAAGCGCCAGTTTTATCGTCGCAATGACCCGATAGTTTGGCGTAATTTTGATTTTCAATGTCCGCGTCAAAAACCCCGGAGACGTCACCGTCACCGTGTGGTCGCCGGTCGTGATATCTGCCAGGGAAAGCGGCGTCACGCCACGGGTTGCATCATCCACGAAGACCGTCGCGCCATCCGGATTGGTGGTGACGGACAGCTCCGGATTTTTGGCGGATATTTTCTCAAGCCACAAGACGTCAACGGCCGTGGAAAGTTCCGACTCAGAGAGCGCCGCATTGACGTACGTCAGAAGGTTCGGGCCGATGGTGATGGATCCCTGCCAACCGGCCAGTTGCTGAGTCGTGCCTTCCGGAACGAGCTTGATCGTATAGTCGCCGGCGTCGATTTTATCTGTAAACGGCGTCCGGCCCAGGTGCTTATCATTGAGGAAAATACCCGCGGGAACGGTACTTTCTATCCGTATCTCGCCCTCCTTGACCGACCGGCCCCGAAGGAGTTTGACGATCCCGACAATCCCCGCCAAAAGAACGAGTATTACCAACAGAAAGGCCAATTTTCTCTTCATGATACCCCCGATCATAGCACAAAGGAGCAACCCCTGCCAACCCGATCACGAGGAAAAATTTATTTGGTGGACGAATCGGAGTCTATCTCTTCTTTAAGCCAATGGTAATATTTTTCTATGCCTTCCTCATCCCTGAGCAATAACTTTAATCTGACACAATTCCTGAAACCCATGTCTCCCATGCTCTCGTCCCATGCCGGATGCTTTGTATCCACCAAAGGGATTGCATGCAAGCCAGTGATTCCCTTTATTAATATCCACACATCCTGCCTCAATTTTTGAAGCAACCCGGAGCGCCCGTTTTTTATCATTAGAGAACACCTGTGCTCCTAATCCAT
>CAYIWI010000031.1:0-8286 GCA_964367065.1 uncultured Gammaproteobacteria bacterium | reverse complement strand
TCCGGCTTGTTTGCAACAAGCGGAAATACGGCGACCTTCACTGGTGCAAGACGGGGATGAAGTTTAAGAATTACCCGTTTTTCTTCTTCGCAATAACTGTCAATCAGGAAAAACAGCGCCGCACGGTCCACTCCTCCCGATGTTTCGATCACCCATGGGGTGTATTCTTCACCGGTTACGTCATCTTTATACTGCAACTTGTGCCGACCCAAATCCCAGTCTCCCCGATGGTGAATCCCCTCAAACTCGCTCCATCCAAACGGCGCATTGTATTCGATATCAGTTGCATACCGTGCGTAGTGAGCGCGCTTATCCGGCTCATGGTCATGAAACCGCAACTTTGCCTTATCCATACCAAGGGAGGTATACCACTTCATCCTCTCCTCTTTCCAATACTCAAACATCTTTTTGCTTTCCGCCTCATCGGGTTTTACAAAATATTCAAGCTCCATTTGCTCAAACTCTCGGCTTCGGAACGTAAAGTTCCCAGGAGTAATTTCGTTGCGGAATGCCTTTCCGATTTGGGCGATACCAAACGGAATCTTCACTCGTGTGGAATCAACGACATTGCGGAAGTTGACGAATACCCCTTGAGTAATTTCTCCTCGGAGATATGTCTTCTGTTTGGGCTCCGTTGTACCTAAAAGGACTTCGGTCAAGAGGTTAAACACTTTTGCGTCTGTCCAACTGCCCTTTCCCCCATGTTCTCTTTCGTGACTCGTCAACGCATCTTCCTGATCAGCGCGAAACCTCTTGTGGCAAATTTTGCACTCAACCAACGGGTCCGTGAATGATTCCGTGTGCCCAGAGGCAACCCATACTTGAGGATTCATAATAATTGCGGCGTCCAGTCCTACCACGTCGTCGCGAAGTTGCACCATGTGGCGCCACCATTCGCGCTTAATGTTATTTTTAAGTTCTACGCCTAGCGGCCCGTAATCCCAGAATCCGGCAATCCCGCCGTAAATTTCGCTCCCCGGGTAAATGAAGCCCCTGCGCTTTGTAAGCGAAACGACGTTGTCAAGAAAAACCATAGATAGATTGTATCAAATCGCAGCCGCGCGTGTCAGCTGACGGTAAAACTTGGGGGTTTTTAGCCGTTTTTCGGCAATTCCTTCAATATATGAGATCACATCCACTGCTAACGGCTCCTTCCCTTGTGCTACAAACCCGAGCGTACGCAGCAATTCCATGGATATCCGGCCGGCAAATACCGGCAAATTCGAGGATGGATTAGTGTCCAGTTGACGGAGTGCGTGTATTAAAAGCGCAAACACATCGCGATGTTCCTGATGAAGAGCCAGTAACGTATCGATGATCTCACACAAATAATACCCGATACCGATCCGGGAAAGATCACGCCGGATGTGCGGAAACGACTCAATCGTTTCCGCCTCTGTTATGCTATCCATCGTCTTGCCGTGATGGATGACGAGTCGGACATGAGCAAACACTTCAAGATGTGGCGATCGGCGGCTGCTTACCCTTCGTATTCCCTTGGCCATCACTCGAAGTTTCCCGTACTCGTTGGTAAACACGGTGAGGATCCTATCTGCTTCACCGACATTTTTTCTCGCGAGGAGGACGCCTTGTGTCTTGTAGACCCGAGAGGATGTCATGCAATTAAAACGTAAACTCCGTATCCGTCATCAGCGTAAATTTTTTCCGTTCTTTTCCGCCCAACTTGATCGTATATTCGTCCCCATCGGTACCGGACTGTTTCTGGATAAGCAGCCGGTACTTGCCGTCCGTTGATTTGACCGGTGACGTATAGGTGAGCTCGAGCCGGGCGGTGCCCAAAGGATTGACAATGAGAAATCCTTCAAATACCGTCTTATCCAGGCTTTCATACGTTTCCATGGGCGTAGGTTTGCTGTCTTTGGGCGATTGCGTTCCGCGGCTTTCCACGAGCTTGCTACTCGCGGGCACATACACCCGCACCCAGTTCCGAAGCGGTGCATTTAAGCAAAGCCCACCGCTCTCCAAACCGCAATCACTTCCCGGATACGGATTTTTGTAATCAACCGTCAATTTCGTCGTGATAGTTCCGTCGCCGTTCACCGTCACGTCTTTTACCATCTTCTCGCTGACGAACATATTGGCCTTGGCTCCCGCCATGTTACTGTTGTTGATGTGCAGATAATCCCAGCCATTACCTTCTTTATATTCCAGAAGTGTCGCTGTTTCGCTGGCAGTCATAATTCTTCCCGCCATATTGAAGCTTTCGGCCGCCTTTTGTGCAGTGGTGTCGTGAAAATATGCCTGGACATGTTTTTGGTTAATTTCTGCAATCAGCATCTGGAACAGGCTCCCCCAGTATTTTGATGGGGAGACTCCAAGTGCTTTCTGAAGAAGCGTTTGCATAAGGACCCCAATCACATCTTTTCTTGCCGTTCTTACATAATTGACCGGGCGCGTAGAATAATCTTCCAGCTCATATACGGCCTTGGGGCAATCACATCGCTTATCCGTCTCCGCACTAAATTCTCTGCCATAGACCCACGTCGGTCCCAAAATTCTCAATACCTCTACTAAGACGTGCGTATCTACCGTCCAAATTCCATCAATGCGTTCCTTACCCGAAGTTGACTGGTAGAGCTCTTCAAATTTTTGCATGGAAAGCGCGAGATCAGGGGAGAGATTGCTGTCTCTGATATTCAAATTGTATACGCCCTTATGGAATTTCAATATTTCGGGCGGAGCGGGAAAATTTTTTGTCTTGGAAGCATCCAACGCATAGATATCATCAGCTCGCTCAAGAATTGCCTTCCCTTTCACAAACCGGAATTGCGCATAGGCCGTGATAAATCCTCCGGTTGCCCGAAGCTCCTTGTCATTTTGGAAAAGAACAAGATATCGCTTCTCCTCCGGCTCGCCAAGCATCTTCGGCAAATTGACCAGCAGGGGCTGAGCGTTGACAAATAGGTTTGCCGCATTTTCTATCACCTCTTTTGCACCCACAAGCTGGTCGCGCACGACCGTCTTGCCTATCTTTTTGGGATACCGATTGGGATCTATGGCGTTCATCTCCTTCCGAAGCGTATCAACGTACACGGCCATTTCATTGATCTTTGGCACGAGCGCATTCATGGTCTTCACGGCGGTTTGGATCCGGTCATCGGCAGTACCGGATACGAATGTACTCTTGCCCTTAAGCCCCAAAAGATCCGCGTTGGGCTCCAATGCTTCAATGGCTTTGTCCGCGGCGTCCAATCCCGCAAATCCCGCCTTTATCGCATGCTCACCGTCGGCAATGTAACGGCCTAATAGCGGAACGAGCTTCAACGGTTTCACTTTGTTATATTCCTTCTCGAGAGCCGTCAGTTGCACCCTTGTATCCTTGAGCGCTGTTTTTGTTTTCTCCAGATCCTGATTTTTTATGGCCGCTGCTGCCTCTTTACCCGCGCGCATGACATCACGGGACTTTGCAATCACTCCGCCCAGCGGCAAGAGCATGAGACCAATAATAACGAGTATTCCCGCAATCACGGCAAGCGGAATAGCCAAAAATTTCCATTGAATGGATCCACGGCGGGGAGCTTTGGATTGTGCCGGTGGACCAGAAGGCTGTGTAGCAAGGTCAATTTTTTTGAGTTCTTCTGTCATACTTGTATTGTTACGGTTGATGGGCCTGCTTGTCAATTGTCAAATTGTTAATTTGTTACGTTGTTTACTACACAGCGCCTTTGCCGGAAATCATCGCCCAAGGACTCTTAAGAAGAATGAGAATATCCAAAAAGAACGACTGGCGCTTCACGTAATCCGCATCCATTTGTATGCGTTTGTCAAAGTTCACTTCACTCCTGCCGGAAACCTGCCACATTCCGGTAATGCCAGGCTTAGCTGAAAGTACAATTTTTACCAATTCTCTCGTATGGGGATATTTTTTCTGCTGCTCGCTGAGCTCGTCCGGATAGTATGGCCGGGGTCCCACAAGACTCATATCGCCTTTTAATACGTTGAGAAGCTGCGGAATTTCATCTAAGGAGTGCTTCCGTATAAATCTGCCGACTCTCGTCACCCGCGGATCTTCCCGCAATTTATAACTGTTTTTTTTGTACTCGCTGAACAGTTTGGCAAGCCGCGGATCACTGCGGAGCTTCTCGTGAGCTCTAATCACCATGGAACGAAATTTAAATAGCTTAAAGAGTCTTCCGTATCTTCCCACCCGCTTTGGAGTATCAGCCAGCACCGGGCCGGGTGTGTCCAGAACAATGGCTATAGCCGCTATCAGACAGATCGGTGCAAACAACAAAAGGAGCACCACTCCTCCCACAACATCTAAGATTCGCTTGCTCTCATCGTATCCCATAGGTAGGTTCGTTTATGTCAAATGGTCATGTTTCGTCCCGGACCAGCTCTCCACGAGTTTTTTTATTTTCCCAACAGATCCTTTTTTGCATACAAGCACCACGTCCGGTGTATTGACAATAAACATTTCTCCTATATCAATGGTCACCACCATCTGATCCGTATAGTTATAAATCAGGCAATCCCGCGTGTCGGTGGTAAATACATTTCCCTGGATGACGTTTTTGTCTGTTGCCTCCTGAAGCGCTTCCTTGAGCGCTTCCCACGCGCCGATGTCACTCCATCCGATATCTTCCGCAACAACCAGCGCGTCGGAGGGTTTCAATTTTTCCAAAATGGCGTTGTCAAAGTGGATTTTCTCAAGCTTGGGGTACACGCGCGCTAATTCTTGGGTAAACGCAGCCGTCCCCCACTGTTTCGCGATCCGCAGCAGCCCGGAGGCTATATTGGGAGCATACCGTTCATACTGCTTCCAGAGAAACCGCGGGCTTGTAACAAAATATCCCACATTCCACGCGTACGTTGCGTTTGTAAAGTATCGCTTCGCGGTTGCCTTGTCCGGCCTGTACTGAAAATCGGAAAACTCGTAAAAATTGATCCCCTCGTGCGTTTCTCTTTTGTTGCCGAACTGAATCCAGCCTAAATTATCGCTTGCAAACCTTGGTTTCTGTGCCACAAAAATAATCTTGTCGGGATTGCTTTTTACTGCCTCGCCCGCCACGCGCAAAATTTTTCTGAACAGTTCCTCTTTTTTTACCAAATGGTCGCTCCACAAAATAACCATTGGGTCATCCGGAAAATTCTGACGAAGGATGGCCGTCATGAGCCCCACCGCAGGACCTACGTCGCGCATCTGCGGCTCACCGATCACATGATCCGGAGGTAAGTCTTTCAACTGTTGACGCACTATGTCTACATAAGCATTCCCCGTTGACACATACATATCTGACCAGGAAAAATCCGGTAACAGACGGTGCGCGGCGAGCTGTAGCGTCGATTGGTCCGCGACGATTTTCTCGAACTGCTTCGGAGAACTTTTGCGTGAAAGCGGCCAAAGACGCGTCCCCACGCCGCCGGCAAATATTACAACGTTCATATAATTTTATGACGGATATAATCGCTATACAGACTATCAACTGTTTCTTTCATTTCTTTCTGAAATCGCCCGATACCGAACCTCATCGCATTCGTCTGACACATCCGAGGTTCATATACTTCTTCCTGAAATCTCACGAGTGCGCTCGTAAGCGACGGAACTGATTGTTCATCAAAAAGTACCCCGGTTTCCCCTTCTTTCACAATTTCTGCAATACCGCTCTTGCGATATGCTATCACAGGAATTCCGCTTGCTTGGGCTTCCACTGCCGCAATACCGAAGTCTTCATCTGCCGCAAACACGCATGCACGACATCCTTGATAATAGCCAACAAGTTCTTTGTCTGTCAAATGACGGGTGATAAACTGAATATTCCCTCGTGCTTTCCGTTGAAGTTTCCGGCCATCCGTTCCGTCACCGATGATAACCAACCGCCAACCGAGCTTATTAAACACCTCAATGATGAGATCGACCCGTTTATACGGCACCAGCCGCGACACCACAAGGAAGTAGTCATGCGTCAGAGCGTCCTTGCGTCCTTGCGTCGATGGTTTTTGCGCTGACGCGTTGAAGCGCTGACGCGTTGAAGCAGGCATCTCCACCGGCGGATAAATCACCTCCGAGACCTCTCGATGGTAGTAGCGTTTAATGCGCTCGGCAACCCTGTGGGAAATCGCGATATAGTAATCCGGCCGCTGGCTTGCGTATCTATCCCACCGCCGAAGCGTCGGGGCTAAAGCTTCAAGCCATCGCGAACCTGCCGCATACACCGCATGTTCACCCCACAAATACCGCGTCGGTGTCAGGCAGTAACAAATATGCAGAGTCTGCGGCTTGGTAATAATATTTTTTGCTTCAGCGCTGGTCACTGAAATTACTGCGTCAAATCCATCAAATACGAATGTTTCAAATGCCAACGGCGTTGCCCACGGATACAGTTCATGATGACTTCTGGAAAACGGAGCATGCTCAAGAAACGTTGGGACAACTGCAGGGAACACCCTGGCCCACGCTGCTTTTCCCGGGTGGTACACTGCGGTAAAAAGCGGCGCGTCCGGCCAAATATCGTGAAGTGCAAGGAGCACCCGTTCTGCCCCGCCCCATTTATTTACCCGATCGTAGACGAATGCAATCTTCATAAATTTTTGCCAATGTGTTCATAAACATCTAACGTTTGCTCAGCCATCCGGCGCCAAGAGTACTTGGCGGTTTGTTTTTTGCCTTTTGCAATCAAGTCCCTTCGCAGATTTTCATTTCTTAAAACTTCGCGCAATTTTGCTGCGATATCAACGGGATCCCGAGGGTCAAACACAAGACACGCCTCTCCATAGATCTCGCGAAATACCGCAATATCAGAACACACCACTGGAATACCTACCGCCATCGCCTCAATACCCGGAAGCCCAAACCCTTCCATAAGTGACGGGAAAACGAGCGCTTGCGCAAAAGCGTAGAGATTGGCAAGCTGCAAAGCACTTGCTCCTCTAAACATTAATACATTTTTGCCAACATTGAGTCGTTTTGAAAAATAATCATCCGGTGTTGCGAGCACAAGTTTTCCTTGCCAGGCAGAAAGAAGCATATCAAGATTTTTGTGAGGATAGGCGTTGCCAACATACAGAATGTATGGCTCGGAAACCAGCGGTCGTTTGGACTCTTGCGCAAGACGAACAATCTCGCTATCGACAGCCTCATAGGTTACGATAATTTTATCTTCGCCGACTCCAAAATGATCCATGATTTCTTGCTTGGTTGCGTTTGATACCGTAATAATTTTTTTTGCTTTGCGCAGCCCAAGAGTAAGTTCTAACCAATAGCCAAGACGTTTGAGTTTATAGAGGGGAATTGGCAAAGTTGTTGCTCTACCTGTATCGAAATGGACAATGGTCAGGTCGTGGATAGTCACTACCATCTTCTCTTCATAGAAAATTGGCGGATTGTGGTATGGAATGTGAACAAGGTCAAGTCGTTCTTTTTCAAAAAGTTTTGGCATCATAAACTGCTCGCTCACGCTGTGCCACCCAATGTCTGCTACCCGTCTTTCCCAACGGTTATTAGGAGAAATAAACTGATGAAAGCCGCTTCTTCGAAGAAACACGACGTACGTATTTTTTTTGTCGAGGATCCCCAACTGGACAATGAGATTGCGGATATACCTCCCTACCCCCGTTTCCTCAATGAGCCGTGCGTCGATGCCGATTTTCATAGGAGCGATTTCAATCTGATACCGAACACTATCAATTGAGTCACAACCCATCCGTATCGTTTGGCATAATGTTTTTGATAAAACAGTTTCATGGTTTCGTAAAAATGCCTCTCCGTAGCCCGGCGAATCGCCGGATCCTCATGCTGTCGGCCGCTTTGCTTTTTCCGGTGCAATACCGATGCGCTTGGATTAAACCAAATACTCAACCCTGCCTGTTTCATCCGATACGCCCAATCCAAATCTTCTCCATACATAAAATAATCTTCATCCAACATCCCCACGCGTTCAATTGCCGTGCGCGTAGTGAGAAAAAACGCACCGCTTATCGCGTCCACCTCATGTGCCTGACTCATGTCCTTATACCCCATGTGATACCGGCCCAACAGACGATTACGCCCATATAAGCGTTCCAGGCCGATAAAATACGTGAGTGCCGCCCACGGCGTGGGAAAACCGCGATGGCATGCAGGATCCAATGATCCGTCAGGAAGCAAAAGTTTGCAGGTTGCCGCCCCGGCCTCCGGATGGGCACCCATGAACGCCAGCATTGCCTGAATCGTTCCTTTTCCCACTTCCGTATCGGAATTAAGAAGCAGAATATATTTCCCTTTTGCTTGCCGGATTCCCTGATTGTTCGCTTTCGCAAACCCTAAGTTTTGCGTATTCCGTATTA